>NZ_DJBA01000047.1:0-10300 GCF_002435615.1 Clostridium sp. UBA5988
ACAATATTATTGACAACTTCCGTAAACCAATAGAAAGGAGGTATACAATTGAGTAATTGGACAATATTAATTTATGCTAACGGAAATAATGAACTTGAACCAGAAATATATGAAAGTCTATTAAATTGTGAGAAAGTTGGTTCAAATAATGATGTAAAAGTTATTATGCAAATAGGAAGAGCTAACAGAAAAATTGCAGAGATAATGAGACCCAATGAAATCTTTACCAAGGAAAGTGAACAATGGTCTGGAGTTAGACGTTATTATATATCTAAATCAAATTCTAGACTAATTCAAGACTTAGGTAAAATAAATATGGCAGATCCCAATAATTTATATGAATTTATTAAATGGGGAATGGACAGTTATCCATCAGAACATTATATGGTGGCACTTGGTGGACATGGAATATCTTTTGTTGGAAATACAACAGATTTAACTCAAGAGATACCTTATATGATGGGTACTCCTGAAATGTGTAAAGCTATTGACTTAATAAAGGATTCTATGGATGTGAAAATTGACATTTTAGTTCTTGATATGTGCTATATGAACTCCATAGAGATCATTTATGAGTTTGGAAAAAGTAAAAATAACGTGGTGTCAAATATACTGACCTATATTGGTGAAGGTCCTTTTAAGGGATTACCCTATGACACTATTATTGAATTAATACAAATTTGCAGTGATTTTAATAATGTAGAAAAAATTTTAAAAGATATAATAAACATGCTAAATTTAGATACCATAGCATTTCAAATAAATCATGAAAATTTAGAAAGTATAAAAAGTAAATTTAGTAAACTAGCCTACTGCTATTTAATCAACAAGGATGAATATAAGCTAAATCCTTTCCACTTATTCACAAAAACCAACCCTAATTATCCATGGTATAATTTAATAAATGAATTAAATGAAAGCTTAACCTCAATAATTATTCATCATAAAGATAACAGTAATAATAAGGAATCTTTAATAAAAGTAATCTGTGAAGAACTTGGTAGCTTAATTAATATTTATAGTAAACTAGCTTTTACTAAAAATAACTACTGGATAAATCTTTTATCTAATAAAAAAATTGGTGATAAAGTAAACTACTATAATAATATTGATTTAAAACCTATGAAGTTATCAAAGGAAGGTATTTTATACTCCATATTAACAACTAACCCAACTCTAAGTATAGAAAAAGCAGAATCAATCATTAATGAAATATTTTTCATATAAAAAGGTTCATCCTGAATTTTCAGAATGAACCTTTTTTAAACAAATAAAATATAATATAGAGGCAAGATTCTTTTAAAGAACCTTGTCTTTATACAAAACCTTATATTAATTCTTTTTTACTCTTCATTACCATTTGGACATGGACAAACGTCATCTCCAGTACCAACATTATATAATGCATTACCTAATTGTATCTTTTGAATAATTATTTCCTCGATGTCTCTAATTGCTTCGAATGCATCTGTTGTATCTCTATTTACTTGAATTAACTCAGCTGGTGTAATTTCTGGTTCATCTGCAACTAGTGGTACTAATGCCTCTATCTTTTCACTTTCTGCTTGAACAAATGATGCAAGTCCAGCTTCCATTAAAGCTCCTGATAACATTAATTTTTTTCCTATTACACAAATTGGTTCACAATTTAATACTGGTGCTCCCATTTTTTACCCCCTAAATATATCGTAACTAGTATTTTAATATAAAATTTACTGTTTAATATATTATATTATATTAAGAATATATTATAAGTGTTACTCCATTGTAAAATTCTTTTAGCATATACATAGCATTTTGTTTCTATTAATTAAAAAAATTACTAAAATAACACTAAGTATTAAATCATAGGTTTCATCATCACATGAGTTATTTGAGCTAGGAGGAATCGGGCAGTGGCAATTTTTCATTGACATCAACTCTTTTCCTACTTTGATTTTTTCAAAAATAGATTTTTCAATTATTGCAATATAACAAAGGGTACCCTTAATGCATTTGTTAACTTCAATCAAATCTTTGCCAGTAATTTTATCACAACAACAATGATTTTTCTTAGCCTTATCTATAAAACATTCAATCTTCTCACTTTCACATTTTAGAAATTGTGCAAGTCTTCCTTCCTCTTCTGCACCTAAATTGATTAATTCTAATCCTAATTCATAGGGTGTCTTTCTACAACATTTTTTACAATTATTCATATATATTATAAGAAAACATAATATGAAAAATATACATAACTCATTACCATCCTCTTGTAAAGCAAACATATACTCACTTCCTTTGTTTATAAACATTAGGGTTGTTTATATATATTATGCAAATTATATTAGTATTGATACCTTGCAAACAGCATCTATTTACTTTCCCTTTTATACTAAATAAACAGAGTTTTTTCTTCAGAAGGAGTTCCTAGAATGAAAAACGACTTGCAACTACAAATCTTACAGTTGCAAGCCATACTATAATAATATTCTACTATTTATACTATGAAATTGACTTTAATGCCTTATCTAAATCATTTATTATATCTTCCACATTTTCAAGACCAACAGCTATTCTTATTAATCCATCACTAATACCAGCCATTTCTCTTTCTTCCTTAGTATATGGAGAATGTGTCATTGATGCTGGATGTTGAATTAAAGTTTCAGCATCACCAAGACTTACCGCTATTGTACAAAGCTCTGTACTGTTTATAACTTTCTTACCTTCTTCAATTCCACCTTTTACCTCAAAAGCTATTACAGCTCCTGGTAAAGACATTTGTTTTTTAGCTAATTTATATTGTGGAAAGCTTTCTAAACCTGGATAATATACTTGCTCCACTGCACTATGTCCTTCTAAAAATTTAGCTACTTTCATAGCATTTTCACAATGTTTTTCCATTCTTATTTCTAGAGTTTTCATACCTCTAATGATTAAAAATGCATCAAAAGGACTTAAGCTAGCTCCTGTCATATCCTTTACACCAAATAATCTAACATTTTTTATAAATTCTCCACTTCCAACTACAAAACCAGAAATTACATCTCCATGACCATTTAAGAACTTTGTTCCTGAATGAATTACTACATCAGCTCCAAATTCTAATGGTCTTTGAATATATGGAGTACAGAAAGTATTGTCAACCATTACTATACAATCCTCATTTTTGTGAGCTATCTTACTTATAGCTTCTATGTCTGCAACTTCAAGATTTGGATTTGCTGGTGTTTCCAAATAAACCACCTTAGTATTTTCTCTCATAGCCTGTCTTACTTCTTCAAGATTAGTAGTATCTACAAAAGTTACCTCAACACCATATCTGCTTATTCCATGATTTAAATAAGCATAGGTACATCCATAAAGAGTTTTTGCTGCTACCACATGGTCTCCAGCTTTTAACACTGTCCAAAATGCTGATGCAACAGCTCCAATACCAGATGCAGTTGAAATTGCTGCCTCTGCACCTTCTAGCATTGCTAACTTCTCTTCTAATTGAGTATTTGTTGGATTTCCAAGTCTTGAATATATATATCCACCTTCTTCAAGAGCAAACCTTCTACCACCTTGCTCAGCAGATTCGAAAGTAAAGGTTGCTGTTTGGTGAATAGGAGTAGCTAAAGCACCAAATTGATCCTTAACATGTCCACCATGAATTGCTCTAGTAGCAAAGCCCATTGTTTTTAAATTATTCCCCATTAATTTGACCTCCAATATAAATTATTTTTACAATAATATATAGCAATTCCAGTGCCAAATTAAGGGTAATTTAAGTGATACTTAAATCTAGGTGAATATACTTTTACACAAAGCTCTAATAACAAGGAAATGAAGAAGCTCATTTATTTTTATAATATGCAACTTATAATATTTATAATAAGTTAGTGTAAATATTTCTTTACTTGCTAGAATTTTTTCGTAAAAATATCTTTACATCTGTAAATTATTTTTTACAGATGTAAAGATAAAAATACTTAAATTTTTATATTGTATTTATTAATTTTATTCATTATTGTAGTATGAGAAACTTTAAGTACACTTGCAGCTTTTCTATAACTCTTATAATTATCTATAGTTTTTTTAATAATTTCTTTTTCACATTTCTCCATTATATCTTTTAATGGTAGCTGCAAATATTCATCAGATTTTTTATCTATAATATCTTTAGGTCCATAGCTATAAATATCATTCTTAAAATTAATAAAAATGTCCTCTACAGTTAATATATCCCCTTTGCATAAATTCATCGCTCTTTCTATAACGTTTTGTAACTCTCTGACATTTCCAGGCCAATGATATTTCATTAACTCGCTAATGAACTCAACATCGGCGCCCTTTATATTTTTATTTAATTTATAATTTAATTTATCTATAAAGAACTGTACAAAAAGTGGAATATCCTCCAATCGTTCCTTTAATGTTGGAATATACATAGGAACTACATTTAATCTATAATATAAATCTTCTCTAAAAGTTTTATCCTTAATCATGTCTTCAAGATTATTATTAGTTGCAGCTATGATTCTTACATCTATAGCTTCTTCTTTATTACTACCAATTTTTCTAATTTTCCCTTCTTGTATCACCCTTAATAGCTTTGCTTGGATAAACATAGGCATTTCTCCTATTTCATCTAAAAATAAAGTTCCTCCACTAGCTTCTTTAATAATTCCATCTTTTCCCCCTATCATTGCACCTGTAAAGCTTCCTGGTTCATATCCAAACAACTCACTCTCTAATAAGGTTTCTGGTAATGCTGCACAGTTAATAGCAATAAAATTCTTATTACATCTAGGGCTTATATCATGTATTGCCTTTGCAAAAACTTCCTTACCTGTACCACTTTCACCTCTTAATAACACCGTTGAATTGCTCTTTGCAATAGTCAAAGTCATATTTTTAACCCGCTCTATTGCCTTGCTTGTACCAATTATGTTCTTGAATTCCCTATCCTCTATTGAATCTATTATAGCTTTTAACTTTTTTTCTTTCTGTTCATAATATAATAACTCCATCTCTTTAACGGAAATAATATCTTTAATATTACAAATTTCTTTCATTAGTTCCTTCTTTAACTCCTCTTCCATGTCCTCAACCTTTACACATACCTTTTGAAAAAACACTTCCATGGAAATCAAATTAATTTTCCTATTGTAAATTTTCTCTAATATCTCTACTGTAATCCCCAATCTATCTCTTGTAATTATCTCAAATCTAATCATAGAAATCCCCCTTTTGTAAGAAAGTGTTATGTTTAAAAGTGGCGTTACAAGACTTCTATTGTAACGCCACTAAAGCTATCCCCTAAAATGTAAAACTTTATTTTACTTAGATTAACTCTAAATTATTAATATCTAAATTATAAATAACATCTTTTCGTTCCACTATAACATTGATTTTATTCTTTACTTCTTCATTTTCTATTATCTTTGAAATTAGTTCTTTAGTTGGGTTGATAGCATATGGATTTCCTACAGATTTAAACATAGTTAAATCCCCAGAAGTATCTCCGTAAGCATAACTTTTACTTAAATCTATATCATATTTTTCTTTTAACTCCATTAAAGCATTTTCTTTACTTATAGAATCCCACATTGGAATAATTTCACCTGTATATTTCCCACGGTCATCGGCTTTATAAATGGTACCCCTAAAATCGTCCATTTCATATTTTCCTGCCATCTCTCTTACAAGCTCTATAGGAGATCCAGAAATAGCAATTACAACATGGCCTTGGTCCTTATGCCATTTAATTTTATCCCTGGAAAATGTATATACCCTATCACCTTTCTGATTAATCACATTTCTAGCTATATGTTCTATATGTTCTTTACTCAAACCCTTAGTTGCCTCAATATAAACGTCAATCATTTTAAGTAAATAGGTATCATAATCTCCTTGTCTAATATCCCACTTGGAAAAAGCTGGCCTAACTTCATTATACCATTTATCTTCTTCAACTAACTCATATTTTATTATTTTTTTAAAAACTTCTGTTATTAAACCTTCTCTATAGATAGTTCCATCTATATCAAAAAATGCTGCAATCTTTCCCATATAAAGCCCTCCTTAAATGACATTTCACCTCTACACTTTTGTTAGTAGATTTACTTCTTCAAACAAATATAAGAAGAAGTTTCCATTATAATATTTTATCTACAATAACATATTTATGATTTAAAGTCTAGTGTTCAAAATTATTATATGCTTATCTATATTTTATTTACTATAACTACAATTTGTTTTATTAGGGAATCAGTATTAATTTTAATATATTCCGGAAATTAAATATTATTATTCAAATCTAGTTAAAATAGGAAATCTCTATGATAAAATATAATTAGAAAACTAAGGAGAATAAAAATGGAAATAAATAATTTAATTAAAGAAAACTTGTCTATATTAGCAGAGCCGAAATATCAAAAATTTTCTAGTGGCTTATTACCTGGTATTCACAATATCCTAGGTGTTCGTTTACCTGAACTTCGAAAAATTGCTAAGAAGCTTGCAAAAGGTGATTGGCAGTGCTATTTACAAAATGCATCTGATGACACTTTCGAGGAAATTATGCTTCAAGGGATGACCATTGGTTATGTAAAATCTGAGCTTTCTGATATTTTACCATACATTACAACCTTTGTTAATAAAATTGATAATTGGTCAGTATGCGATAGCTTTTGTAGTGGATTAAAACTTCCTAAACGATATCCAGAGGAAATGTGGAAATATTTGATGTCCTATCTTTCAGCTCCCCATGAGTATCATATACGTTTTGGAGTAGTCATGCTTCTTTTCTATTATATAGATGATAATCATATTGATGAAGTATTAAAGCTATTGGATGGCATTAAACATACAGGCTATTACGTTAAAATGTCAGTAGCTTGGGCTATATCTATCTGTTATATAAAGTTTCCAGAGAAAACAATAAAATTTCTTAAAAATAACACTTTGGATCATATGACCTATAACAAAGCCTTACAAAAAATTACTGAATCATTACAAATAGATAAGGATACTAAATGCCTAATAAAAAATATGAAACGAAAATAAAGTAACATCAGTTAATATAAATTATTAGAGTGACTATATAAAATTTAAGAATACTAATTTAAAATAAGGAGTGGCTTTATAAATGAGTGGTATTATGAAAAACGTAAAATTAATAATTACAGA
Organism: Clostridium sp. UBA5988; assembly: GCF_002435615.1. Classification (NCBI taxonomy): domain Bacteria; kingdom Bacillati; phylum Bacillota; class Clostridia; order Eubacteriales; family Clostridiaceae; genus Clostridium; species Clostridium sp. UBA5988. Next base: position 7,159 of record NZ_DJBA01000047.1, read on the forward strand.
CTTGGATTTCACTTTACTTCATACTGATAAAAACATCTCCAAATATTCTCAAAATATATTTAGAAAATGTTCTGACCATGGAATAAGAACAGCAATTGCCACAGCAAGATATCGAATAGGTGCAGAAAAGTACCTTAATATTATAAAACCCGATTTTGAAATTACCACTGACGGAACAATGGTATACTATAATGATGAGATAATATATGGTTGCGGATTTAACTTAGATACAACAAATCATATAATTAGTGAAATAAGAACTATCAGTACAACACTTAAAATAACAGTAGCAACAGATATGGGAGTTTTATGGAATAATGATAATATCGCTGAATCTTCAATATTGTATAAAGCTATCTATAACGATTATTCAAAACCAATAAATAGCTGCGCATATAAAATAGTAGCTGAATTACCCGACAAAAAAATTGCTTTAAATATAGCTAATAAATTTTTAGATTGTAAGTTAATTTGTTATAGAGGTGAAAATCTATATGGCTTTGTCAATAAAAATGCTGGTAAAGTTCAAGCAATTAAATCATTAGCAAAGTGCTTAAATATCGAATTGTCAAATATTATTGCTTTCGGTGATGACTTAAATGATATAGAAATGCTTGAACAATGCGGTTATGGTATTGCTGTATCAAATGCTATAGAGGAAGTACTAAATATAGCAGATTATATTACTGATAGTAATGATGAAGATGGGGTTGCAAAATTTATTGAAAAAAATATCTTTCTTTAATAAATGTAATACAACAGTAAATCATACAATAATACTAGTGTACATCTATAAGCTTAACTCTAATACCAACTTTTTACAGGACTTAATATTTTCAAAATCAGAGAATATATCCTAAATTTTGGGGCATACATACCCTATCATCAAACAAAATGAGAGTAGATAAATTTGTGTTTACACAAACTTATCTACTCTCCCTTTTTATCTATTTAACTAAATTCACCTATTATCTTCTTAGCTTCTTTATTGTTAGGATTCAACTCAAAAGATTTCTTATAACTCGCAAAAGCTTGCCTCTTATTACCTTCCTGAACCAATTGCATTATTCTGTTATTCCATAGAGTATAATAAATTTATATCCATCTCCAAAAATTATAATTTTTATACTAACTTTTGAACTTCCTCTTCTGTTAGCCTTCGATAGTGGCCTTTTTCAAGGGTTTCATCTAAGGTTAACTCCCCAATAGAAATCCGCTTTAAATATACCACATAACAACCAACTGCCTTTAACATACGCTTAACTTGATGCTTACGCCCCTCAGAAATTGTAAGATATCCACATACAACAGGCTGATTATAATGTTTTGATTCTATATTATAGAACTTTCCAATATCAGTTTCCTGTTCTAACTCTTCATAGTTTCCACATTTCGCCACTTCAATTTTAGCAGGCTTTGTTACTGCTTCACCTTCTCCAATGGAAATTCCATTCTCTAATCTCTTCCTATCTTCCTCATCTAATGAACCCAATGCCCAAAAGAAATATTTCTTTTCAACATGCCTTTCTGGGCACATTAATTGATGATCAAAATCACCATCGTTGGTAAAAAGCAATAATCCTTCTGTATCTTTATCTAATCTTCCAACATGAAATATTCCATTTATATTATCCTCATGAAAAAAATCAAAGACTGTTTTATTATCAGCATCCTTTCTTGCAGTAATACACCCTGCAGGTTTATGAAACATATAATACACCTTTTCTCTATAATCAACTACTTTATCAAGATACTCAATAATATCAGTACTCTCCTTAATTTCCATTGCAGGTTCTGTTATCACTTCCCCATTTACTTTAACCTTACCTTCTTTAATATAATCCCTAATCTTTTTACGTGTTTCAATGAATGACACTGCTAAAAATTTATCTAATCTCATGTTTATCCTCTTCTTTTCATATGTAAAATAATTTTAATTCTCTTTTCATAAGTAATTAATAACTATTTTAATATATAACAGTTTAGTCTATGAGTAAAGCTGTTCATTCCTTTCTTATTATTTCGCCATTCCTAAATATTCTTCTTTTGTAAGTAAATAATATGGTTCTCCATTATAGAAATCGAACTCTTCAGGTAATCCACTAACTAAATGTTGAAATTTAAATCCAAGCTTTTGTATAACTTTATTTGAAGCTATATTTTCTGGCTTTGCTAAGGCAATAATTCTTTGAAGTCTAATTGTATTAAAGCAATAATCGATTAATGCAGTCATAGCTTCAGTCGCATACCCATTTCCCCAGTAATCTTGCCCAATTAAATAATATATCTCCTTTTCTGGATAGAAGCAATCAAGAATTCCAACTCCACACCAACCAATAAATTTACCTGTATCTTTCAAAAAGATTGCAAAAGAATATTTAAAGTCATCCTTAAAGCCAGTTTTATAAGAATCAATCAGCCATTTAAATAACCCTTCATATTCTTCAAAAGACATACCATCCATATCCAGATATTTAAATAACTCTTTATTCTGCATTAATTGAAAAGATTCTAATAAATCATTGGCAATATATGGCCTAATTATTAATCTATTTGTTTCAATTCTCATTTTTTTAATCATATTAAAAAACTCCCTTTTATTATTCTTTGTTATTCTCCTATTTAAAAATTTATTGGCATAAACTCACCCCTTACAAAAAAATAAAAAGGCTGTAATGAAATTAGATTTCATTTACAACCTTAGTAAAATTATTGTTATCATTCTATGCAATATATAGATAAAAGCTTATTTATTGCATAAAAAAACCATACGTTAAGTATGGCATTTAATAACAAACAACTATAAAAATATGCAAATTAAAAGAATATAATTAAATTACTATATTTCTTTTAATAATATAGATTTATAAAAGGTATAAACACAAAAACTATTCCTTAACATTGTTATCTCAAAAATGTAACCTTAATAGACCTATTCATAATACAAATTTATACCCATAATAATTAGAACTGTAGTAAATAAAGACAGTAATAATAAATTACATCCTAAATAATCTTGTATAACCAACAAGCAAAAACATTTTTAAGATTGGTATTAAATTATATTACCTTACAAGGTTTAGAATTAGTTTTTTCATACGAATGTCCTCCTATAAATATATGGTAGTGTAAAATTTTTTAC
>NZ_DJBA01000052.1:0-14872 GCF_002435615.1 Clostridium sp. UBA5988
CGAATAATTAAGATTTAAAATAGGACTGGGTTCTAAACCTAGTCCTTTTAAAAGAAAAATCAATAAGGTATCTTTAATAATTTTATAGTATAATGATTGCAAGGAATTATTTACAATTGACATAAGTGGTAACTTGTGATAAGTTGTTTAAGTAGCAATTGCAGTTAACGATATATTATCAAGGAAAAATTATTGGTTTTATAAATAAAATTAAATACGCATAAACTAGGAGGTGTAGATTGTGAGAGTTAAAATAACTTTAGCATGTACTGAATGTAAACAAAGAAACTACAACACAATGAAAAATAAAAAGAATAATCCAGACAGGATCGAAATGCAAAAATACTGCAGATTCTGCCACAAACATACACTTCATAAAGAAACAAAATAGTTCTTTAAGAACTTGAAATATTTTGGGGATGTGAAAATTATGGCTGAAAAAGTTGAGGGTAAAGTAATTAACCCTAAAAAACGAATGAAGATAGTACAGTTTTTTATCGACTTAAAAGCGGAATTTAAAAGAGTAACATGGCCTACAAAAGATGAGCTTAAGAAAGCTCTTATGGCGGTAATATGCTTTTGTCTTCTTTATGCAATAACTGTAGGTTTGTTAGATGCTGGTTTTAAAAACCTTTTTAATTTGATTTTTAAATAATTTAAAAGGGAGGTAAGGGGTTGGTATAATTACGCCCCTGTAGCTATGACAGGAGAAAAAGCAAGATGGTATGTAGTTCATACATATTCTGGATATGAGAATAAAGTTAAGGCTAATCTTGAAAAAGCTATTGAAAATAGAAATCTTGAAGAGTTTGTTCATGACATTCAAGTTCCTATGGAAGAGCAAGTAGAAATCAAGGATGGTAAAGAAAAAGTTACATTAAGAAAAGTATTTCCAGGATATGTGATGGTTAAGATGGTTATGACTGATGATTCTTGGTATATTGTTAGAAATACTAGAGGAGTTACTGGATTTGTAGGTCCTGGATCAAAACCGGTGCCTTTAACAGAAGATGAAATTCACAATATGGGAATAGTTGAAAAACAAGTTACTGTAGATGTTGAAGTTGGAGAACAAGTGAAGGTTGTATCAGGACCATTTGAAGACTTCATTGTTACAATTACTGAAATATCTATAGAAAAACATAAAATTAAAGGATTAGTTAACATGTTTGGCAGAGAAACCTCTGTTGAACTTGATTTTAATCAAATACAAAAACTTTAAGACTTAGTAGAATGATGTCTAAAAGACTAAATTCTATTTAAGTGGGAGGACTTATAAAAGTCCGATTACCACAATATAGGAGGTGTAAACTCATGGCTAAGAAAATAACAGGAATGATAAAACTTCAACTTCCTGCAGGAAAGGCAACACCAGCACCACCAGTAGGACCTGCACTTGGTCAACACGGTGTAAATATTATGGGATTCTGTAAGGAGTTCAACGCAAAAACTGCGGATCAACCAGGTATGATAATACCAGTTGTAATTACAGTTTACCAAGACAGATCATTTAGTTTTATACTAAAAACTCCACCAGCAGCAGTATTATTAAAGAAAGCAGCTGGAATAGAGAGTGGATCAGGCGTTCCAAACAGAACTAAGGTTGCAACAGTTTCAGCAGCTAAAGTTAAAGAAATAGCTGAATTAAAGATGCCAGACTTAAATGCTGCATCATTAGAGGCTGCTATGAGCATGATAGCTGGAACAGCTAGAAGCATGGGAATAGTAATCGAAGAGTAATTTCAATTAATTCGGTGGGAGGCAAAAACCGTTAATACCACAAAGGAGGATGCAAAATGGCTAAAATGGGAAAGAATTACATAGAGAGCGCTAAGTTAATAGACAAGAATGCTCTATACACACCAGCAGAATCTATGGAACTTACAATAAAGACATCAAAAGCTAAATTCGATGAAACAATAGAAGTTCACGTAAGACTTGGTGTTGACCCAAGACATGCAGATCAACAAGTAAGAGGAGCAGTAGTACTTCCTCATGGAACAGGTAAAACTGTTAGAGTATTAGTTTTCGCTAAAGGAGACAAAGCAAAAGAAGCAGAAGCTGCTGGAGCTGATTTCGTTGGAGCAGAAGAACTAGTAGATAAAATCCAAAAAGAGAACTGGTTTGAGTTTGACGTAGTTGTAGCTACTCCAGATATGATGGGTGTAGTTGGAAGACTAGGTAGAGTATTAGGACCTAAAGGTTTAATGCCAAACCCTAAATCAGGTACTGTTACATTTGATGTAGCAAAAGCTCTAAATGATATTAAAGCTGGTAAAGTTGAATACAGAGTAGATAAAACAGCTATAGTTCACGTAGGAATTGGTAAGAAGTCTTTCGGATCTGAAAAGTTAATGGATAACTTCCATACTTTAATGGATGCTATTGTTAAGGCTAAACCAGCTGCTGCAAAAGGACAATATATTAAATCTGTTACTGTAGCATCAACTATGGGACCAGGAGTAAAAATTAATCCAACAAAAGTGTTAGATTAATATTGCATTAAATTTTTTAATGTGTTATAATACAAAAGTTGAATATATTCCGTAGACAGTAGGTGCTGAAAAGCGTAACTAAATACCTACCGAGGATGCTAATAAATGATTTTATTGGTCTCTTCGTGTCTGCGGAGAGACCTTAATTTTTTAATATACAGTGAAAGCTGTAAGGAGGTGGATACACAGTGCAAAGTAAAAATAGATCTTTAAAAGAAGCAAAAGTTGCTGAAATAAAGGAAAAGTTAGAAAAAGCTCAAGGAGTTGTTCTTAGTGAATATCAAGGACTAAATGTTGAAGAAGATACACAATTAAGAAAAGCACTAAGAGAAGCAGGTGTTGAATATAGAGTATATAAAAATACACTAGTTACATTAGCTGCAAAGGAATTAGGAATTGAAGGATTAGATCAATATCTTCAAGGACCAGTTTCAATAGCTTTAGGATATGATGATCCAACATCACCAGCTAGAGTTTTAAATGACTTTGCAAAAACTCATAAAAAACTTCAATTAAAAGCAGGAGTAGTCCAAGGTGAGTTATTTGGTGAAGCTCAAATTAAAGAGATCGCATCAATTCCATCAAGAGATGTACTTATTGCAAAACTACTTGGAAGCTTCAAAGCTCCACTTTCAAACTTAGCATATTTATTAAATGCTATAGCTGAGAAAAAAGGTGAAGAAGCAGCAGAGTAATTAGTCTAAGTAAGAATTTAGAAAACGTAGAGAAAATAAAAATATAATTTAAAAATTTCGGAGGTGCATTTTAAAATGACAAGAGAAGATATGATTCAAGCTATAAAAGATATGAGTGTTTTAGAATTAAACGAGTTAGTTAAGGCTTGTGAAGAAGAATTTGGAGTAAGTGCAGCAGCACCAGTAGCAGTTGCAGGTGGAGCAGTTGCTGGAGCAGCAGCTGAAGAAAAAACTGAGTTCGACGTAGTATTAACTAATGCTGGAGCTGGAAAAATAAAAGTTATAAAAGTTGTTAGAGAATTAACTGGATTAGGATTAAAAGAAGCTAAAGATATAGTTGATGGAGCTCCTAAAACAATTAAAGAAGCTGTAAGCAAAGATGATGCTGAAAGCATGAAAGCTAAACTTGAAGAAGTTGGAGCTACTGTAGAAGTAAAATAGTAAGTCAATGGATTTACATTGTGGAGTACTTAATTTAAGTACTCCATTTTTGTAACAAAAGAAATAAAGATAACTTAATAAATAAGTTTATTATATATTGACATTAAATAAAAATAATGATAATATAATTCAATGCGAATAAAGTAAATCAAGTCGTGTATATGTCCATATTTAAGGGGAATATTCTTCGTATATTTATATAGAATTATAATTATATGAATATTTTTCTGCAAATTGGATAGAATTGCATGATGAATAAGTGTAAGTCCGAAACACAAAGTCCTAGGGGAAAGTGTGTCTTGGGTTATTTTAGTTTATACAAGGGGTGAAAATTATATGGTACATCCTGTAAAAGTTGGTAAAAGGGAAAGGATGAGCTTTTCCAAAGTAAAAGATACGGCTGAAATGCCAAACTTAATCGAAGTTCAAATTGATTCATACGATTGGTTTTTAGCTGAAGGATTGCACGAGGTATTTGATGATATTAATCCTATACAAGATTATACTGGCAACTTATCTTTAGAATTTGTCAACTATAAATTGGATATGGAGAACATTAAGTATTCTGTTGAGCAGTGCAAAGAAAGAGATACTACTTATGCAGCACCATTAAAGGTGAAAGTTAGGTTACAAAATAATGAAACAGGAGAAATAAAGGAACAAGAAGTCTTTATGGGTGATTTCCCAATAATGACTGATCAAGGAACCTTTGTTATTAACGGAGCTGAAAGAGTTATAGTAAGTCAGTTAGTTAGATCTCCAGGAGTATATTATAATTATACTGTTGATAAGACTGGTAAAAAGTTATTTTCTTCAACAGTTATACCAAATAGAGGAGCTTGGTTAGAATACGAGACTGACTCTAATGATGTAATTTATGTGAGAATAGACAAGACAAGGAAGTTACCTATTACAGTACTTATGAGGGTAATGCTAAACTATGGAAGTGATGCTGAGATTCTTGAGGTTTTTGGAGAAGAAGAGAGACTTAAAGCATCCTTAGAAAAAGATAATACAAAAGAAAAGAATGATGCATTACTAGAGATTTATAAGAGACTAAGACCTGGTGAGCCACCAACTGTGGATAGTGCCATTTCATTGATAGAGTCTTTATTCTTTGATGCGAAAAGATATGATTTATCAAAAGTAGGTAGATACAAATTTAATAAGAAGTTAGCTGTTAAGTGGAGAATTACTAATCAAATAGCTGCTGAAAACATAATTAATCCTTCTACAGGTGAGATTATAGTTGAAAAGGGAAATAAAATAAGTAGAGAATTAGCTGCAGAAATACAAAACTTAGGTATAAATTCTGTAGATATTCAGGTTGATGATAGAGTTATAAGAGTTATAGGGAATAACTTTGTTGATTTATCTAAACATGTAAGCTTTGATATTTCTGAGCTAAACATTAAAGAATATGTTCACTATCCTACATTAAAAGCGATATTAGAAACATATCATAATGAGGATGAAATTAAAGAACAAATAAAGGCTAGCGCAAACAAGTTGGTTCCAAAACATATAATTAGAGACGACATATATGCTACATTAAGCTATGAGTTGGGATTGGCGTACGGAATAGGATATGTAGATGACATAGACCATTTAGGAAATAGAAGATTAAGATCTGTAGGTGAATTATTACAAAACCAATTTAGAATTGGTTTATCAAGAATGGAAAGAGTAGTAAAAGAAAGAATGACTGTTCAAGATCAAGAAATAATTACTCCACAGGCTTTAATAAATATAAGACCTGTTGTGGCAGCTATTAAAGAGTTCTTTGGAAGTTCACAGCTATCACAATTCATGGATCAAACAAATCCATTATCTGAGTTAACACATAAAAGAAGATTATCTGCATTAGGACCAGGAGGACTATCAAGAGAAAGAGCGGGATTTGAAGTAAGAGACGTTCACTATTCTCATTATGGAAGAATGTGTCCTATAGAGACACCAGAAGGACCTAACATAGGGTTAATTAACTCATTAGCTACATATGCTAAGGTTAATGAATATGGATTTATGCAGACTCCATATAGAGTTGTTGACAAGGAAACAGGTAAAGCTACAGATAAGATTATATATATAACTGCTGATGAAGAGGATAATTATCTTGTAGCACAAGCTAGTGAGCCATTAGCTGAAGATGGAAGCTTCATAGATAAAAAAGTTACTGTTAGAGAAAAATCAGAAGTTATAATAGTACCAAGAGAGCAAGTAGATTTAATTGATATTTCTCCAAGACAGATTGTATCAGTTGCTACAGCAATGATACCTTTCTTAGAGAATGACGATGCTACTCGTGCACTGATGGGATCAAACATGCAAAGGCAAGCAGTTCCACTTCTAAAAACACAAGCACCAGTAGTTGGTACTGGTATAGAATATAAAGCTGCAGTAGACTCAGGAGTATTACCTAAGGCTAAGAATGCAGGGGTTGTATCTTATGTTAGTGGAAATGAAATAAGAATAAAAAGAGATATAGATGGTGGTACAGATGTATATAACCTATTAAAATTCAAGAGATCTAACTCTGGTACTTGTATAAATCAACGTCCTATAGTTGATAAAGGAGAAAAAGTTGATATAAATACGGTTTTAGCTGATGGTCCTTCTACAGATTTAGGAGAAATTGCATTAGGTAAAAATATTAGAATTGGATTTATAACTTGGGAAGGTTATAACTACGAGGATGCTATGCTTATATCTGAGGAACTAGTAAGAGATGATATCTTTACTTCAGTTCACATTGAAGAATATGAGTCAGAAGCTAGAGATACTAAACTAGGACCAGAAGAAATTACAAGAGACATACCAAACGTAGGTGAAGATGCTCTAAAAGATATAGATGAGCGTGGAATAATTAGAATAGGTGCAGAAGTAAGATCAGGAGATATTTTAGTAGGTAAAGTTACTCCTAAGGGAGAGACTGAACTAACAGCAGAAGAAAGATTATTAAGAGCTATATTCGGAGAGAAGGCAAGAGAAGTAAGAGATACTTCACTTAGAGTTCCTCATGGAGAAGCTGGTATAATTGTAGATGTAAAAGTATTTACAAAAGAAAATGCTGATGAACTTCCACCGGGTGTAAATCAATTAGTAAGATGTTATATAGCTCAAAAGAGAAAAATATCTGTTGGAGATAAGATGGCGGGAAGACATGGTAATAAAGGTGTTATATCTAGAGTATTACCATTAGAAGATATGCCATTCTTACCTGATGGAAGACCACTTCAAATATGTTTAAACCCTCTAGGAGTTCCATCACGTATGAATATAGGTCAGGTACTTGAGGTTCATTTAGGATGGGCTGCCAGTGAACTTGGATGGCATATAGCTACTCCAGTATTTGATGGTGCTTTAGATACAGAAATTCAAGATTGCTTAGAAAAAGCAGGATATAATAGAGATGGTAAAACTGTACTTTATGACGGAAGAACAGGAGAAGCGTTTGATAATAGGGTTACAGTAGGCTACATGTATATATTAAAGCTGCACCACTTAGTTGATGATAAGATACATGCTAGATCTACAGGTCCATACTCATTAGTTACTCAGCAACCGTTGGGTGGTAAAGCTCAATTTGGAGGGCAAAGATTTGGTGAGATGGAAGTTTGGGCCCTTGAAGCTTATGGATCAGCTCATACACTTCAGGAAATTCTAACAGTTAAGTCAGATGATGTTGTAGGTAGAGTTAAAACTTATGAGGCTATTGTAAAAGGTGAAAATATACCTGAGCCAGGAGTTCCAGAATCATTTAAGGTACTTATTAAAGAACTTCAAGCATTATGCTTAGATATTAAGCTTTTAGATGAGAATCATGAGGAGATTAAACTTAAAGAATCTGTTGATGACGAAGCTGAAGATTTAGAAGTAAACATAGAAGGTAAAGAGGATTCTTTTACTAAAGAACCTGTAAAAGAATATATTGAGCCAATAGATACTGATTCATCAGATGTAGAAGAGGATTCAGATTTTGAAGACATAAAATTAGATGATTTCGATGATGAATTAGAGCCAAATCTAGAGTCAGGTTTAGATATTGATTTAGAATCTGACATAGACAGTGATTTAGTTTTAGATGATTTTAATGATGAACATTAAATTGAAGGGAGGATGTACCCTTGTTTGAATTAAATAATTTTGATGCAATACAAATAGGGTTAGCTTCACCAGAACAGATCAGAGAGTGGTCTAGAGGGGAAGTAAAAAAACCTGAAACAATCAACTATAGAACATTAAAACCGGAAAGAGATGGTCTGTTCTGCGAGAGAATATTTGGACCAATGAAAGACTGGGAATGTCATTGCGGTAAATACAAAAGAGTTAGATACAAAGGTATAGTGTGTGACAGATGTGGAGTTGAAGTTACAAAATCTAAAGTAAGGCGTGAAAGAATGGGGCATATAGAACTAGCTGCCCCTGTATCTCACATTTGGTATTTTAAAGGAATTCCATCTCGTATGGGATTAATCCTTGATATGTCACCACGTTCTTTAGAGAAAGTACTTTATTTTGCTGCTTATGTAGTGCTAGATCCAAAGGATACACCACTTGATAAGAAGCAAATATTAACAGAAAAAGACTATAGAGAAGCCGTAGATAAATATGGTTATGATGGCTTTGTAGCAGGAATGGGTGCAGAATCTGTAAAAGTCTTATTACAAGATATAGATTTAGATAAGCTTTCTGCAGAACTTAAAGAAGATTTTAAAACAAGTACAGGACAAAAGAAAATAAGAACTATTAGAAGACTTGATGTTGTAGAATCATTTAGAAAATCAACTAATAAACCAGAGTGGATGATTATAGATGTAATACCTGTTATACCACCAGATTTAAGACCAATGGTACAATTAGATGGTGGAAGATTTGCTACATCTGATCTAAATGATTTATACAGAAGAGTAATAAATAGAAATAATAGACTTAAAAAGTTACTAGATTTACAAGCACCTGATATTATCGTTAGAAATGAGAAAAGAATGCTTCAAGAAGCAGTAGATTCACTAATTGATAATGGAAGAAGAGGTAGACCAGTAACAGGTCCAGGAAATAGGCCATTAAAATCTCTATCAGATATGCTTAAAGGAAAGCAAGGAAGATTTAGACAAAACTTGCTTGGTAAGCGTGTTGACTACTCTGGACGTTCAGTTATCGTTGTTGGACCTGAACTTAAGATGTATCAATGTGGACTTCCAAAAGAAATGGCATTAGAATTATTTAAGCCGTTTGTTATGAAAAAATTAACTGAAAGTGGAGTTGCACACAACATTAAGAGTGCAAAGAGAATGGTTGAAAGAGTTCAGCCTCAAGTATGGGATGTCCTTGAAGAGGTAATTCAAGATCATCCAGTATTACTTAACCGTGCTCCAACACTTCATAGATTAGGAATTCAAGCCTTCCAACCAATACTTGTAGAAGGAAGAGCTATAAAACTACATCCACTTGTATGTACAGCATATAATGCTGACTTTGATGGAGACCAAATGGCGGTACACGTTCCTCTATCAGTTGAAGCACAAGCAGAAGCAAGATTTTTAATGCTTGCAGCGCATAATATTATGAAAGCTTCAGATGGTAAACCAGTTTGTGTACCTACTCAAGATATGGTTCTTGGTTCTTATTACTTAACATTAGATAAAGAAGGCGCTAAGGGTGAAGGAAGAATGTTCTCATCACCAGAAGAAGTGATGATGGCATATGAAGCTAAGGATGTAGATATACATGCAGCTATTAAAGTTAAAGTATCTAAAATTATTAATGGAGAAAAACATTATGGAATTATAGATACCACATTAGGAAAGCTTATATTTAATGAATCAATACCTCAAAATCTAGGTTTTATTGATAGAACTCTACCTGAAAATGAATTCAAATTAGAGATAGATTTCTTAGTAAGTAAGAAAAACTTGGGAAATATAATAGATAAATGTTACACATTATATGGTCCTTCTGAAACATCTAAGATGCTTGATAATATAAAAGCAAAAGGATATCATTTCTCTACTATCGGAGCTGTAACAGTAGCTGTTTCTGACATGGAAGTTCCAGAAATTAAGAAAGAATTACTTGCAGATGCTGATAATACTATTGAAAAGATAGAAAAGATGTATAGAAGAGGATTCATATCTGAAGATGAGAGATATGAAAAAGTTATAGACAAGTGGACAAAAACAACTGAGGAAGTAGCTGACGCTCTTATGGATAGCTTAGATAAGTTTAATCCGATAAATATGATGGCTGACTCAGGAGCCAGAGGATCTAAGAGTCAAATTAAACAATTAGCAGGTATGAGAGGACTTATGGCTAGTCCATCAGGTAAAATCATTGAACTTCCAATCAGAGCTTCATTTAGAGAAGGACTTGAAGTATTAGAATATTTCATATCTACTCACGGAGCTAGAAAAGGAAATGCTGATACAGCCCTTAAAACTGCGGACTCTGGATACTTAACAAGAAGACTTGTTGATGTTAGTCAAGATGTTATAGTGAGACAAGAGGATTGTGGAACTAAAGAAGGTTATGAAGTTAGTGAAATTAAAGAAGGAAATGAAGTAATTGAACCACTAAGTGAAAGACTTTCTGGAAGATATAGTGCTCAAGATATAGTTCATCCAGAAACAGGAGAAGTTCTAGTTAAATGTGATGAGTATATGAATGCTGCTATGGCAGAAAAAGTTGAAAAAGCCGGTGTTAAGAAAGTTAAAATAAGATCTGTATTTACTTGTAATGCTAAAATAGGGGTATGTGCTAAATGTTATGGTATGAACATGGCAACAGCTCAAAAAATCGACATAGGTGAGGCTGTTGGTATTATAGCAGCTCAATCTATAGGAGAACCAGGAACTCAGCTTACAATGAGAACATTCCATACAGGTGGAGTTGTTGGAGCAGATATTACTCAGGGTCTTCCAAGGGTTGAAGAATTATTTGAAGCCAGAAAACCAAAGGGGCTTGCAATAGTAAGTGACTGTGCAGGTACAGTAAGAATGGAAGAAACTAAGAAAAAGCGAACTGTTATAGTAACAAGTAACTCCGGTGAAGAGTTCACTTATGAAATACCATTTGGTTCAAGAATTAAAGTAATCAATGGAGATATAATAGACGCTGGAGATGAAATCACTGAAGGATCAGTAAATCCACATGACATAATAAGAATTAAAGGTGTTAAGGGTGTTAAAAACTATCTTTTATCTGAGGTTCAAAAAGTTTATAGATTACAAGGTGTTGATATAAACGATAAACATCTTGAAGTAGTTATAAGACAAATGACTAGAAAAATAAAGGTAGAAGAATCAGGTGATACTGAGTTACTACCAGGAACAATGATGGATATATTTGATTTTGAAGAAGCAAATGAAAAAGCTTTAGCACTAGGTGGAAAACCAGCTGAGGGTAAGATTGCCCTATTAGGAATAACTAAAGCAGCACTAGCAACTGATTCATTCTTATCAGCAGCGTCATTCCAAGAGACCACAAGAGTCCTTACAGATGCAGCTATCAAAGGAAAGATAGATCCGCTTGTAGGATTAAAGGAAAATGTAATTATAGGTAAGTTAATTCCTGCTGGAACTGGTATGAATAGATACAGAGGAATTGAAATCTGTGAAAATCAGCCAGTTGCAGAGGTAGAAATTAACGCTTAATCTTAGAGTTAGTTCTATTGACATGAATTATATAAAGTGATAAAATACATTTTGTATGTGATTGATAAAATAGTATTTTATCACTTTATGAATTGAAATTATGAGGGGGGTTAGTATGGTGACTAGACTTGTTGGGGAAAAGGTTGTTGGAGTAAAGCAAACAGCTAAAGCCTTAAAGAACAATCTAGGTTGTAAACTGTATGTTGCAAAAGATGCAGATAGCAAACTACTAGAACCTATACTTAAATTAGCAGCAGACAGATCCCTAGAAATTATAGAAATTGATACTATGAAAGAACTAGGTGTATTGTGTGGAATTGATGTTTCAGCTGCAACTGCACTCATAATTTAAGGTTTGCTAATGACTAATTTATTATAGAATATCTATCATAATATTATTGTGTGAATAGATAAGCATTAGTAATTATTTTAAGGAGGTGAAATAATGCCAACTATAAACCAATTAGTAAGAAAAGGTAGAATGACATTAGCTTCAAAATCTACAGCACCAGCATTAAAAGAGTGTCCACAAAAAAGAGGAGTATGTACTGTAGTTAAAACAAGTACTCCTAAGAAGCCAAACTCAGCGTTAAGAAAAGTAGCGAGAGTTAGACTTACAAACGGATACGAAGTAACTGCTTATATTCCAGGTGAAGGACACAACCTACAAGAGCACAGCGTTGTTCTTATAAGAGGAGGAAGAGTAAAAGACCTTCCAGGTTGCAGATACCACATAGTTAGAGGAGCTTTAGACTCTGCTGGAGTAGCAAACAGATTACAATCAAGATCTAAATACGGTGCTAAGAGACCAAAACAAAAATAGGTCTTAATTAAAGAGTGCTATGCCTTCGAATTTATATAGATTTACATAGATTATAAGAGCAGAGCACTTTGCGGTAGAGATATCGAGTACCTATGAGTTAATTTTACAATGTTAAGGAGGGAAGAAAAGTGCCAAGAAAAGGATTTATTGCAAAAAGAGATGTATTACCAGATCCAATGTACAATTCAAAAGTTGTTACTAAATTAATAAACAGTGTTATGGAAGATGGAAAAAAGGGTGTAGCACAAAAAATATGCTATGATGCTTTCGATATCATTCGTGAAAAAACTGGAAAAGAACCTCTAGAGGTTTTTGAGGCAGCTATGAACAATATAATGCCATTACTTGAGGTTAAAGCTAGAAGAATAGGTGGAGCTACATACCAAGTACCTATCGAGGTTAGACCAGAGAGAAGACAAACATTAGGTATTAGATGGATGTTGCTAGCTTGTGAAAAAAGAGGCGAGAAATATATGAGAGAAAGATTAGCTAACGAGTTAATCGATGCTTCAAACAACACAGGAGCTGCAGTTAAGAAGAGAGAAGATACTCATAAAATGGCTGAAGCAAATAAGGCTTTTGCTCATTACAGATACTAATACAAGAACTGTTTTGGCTAAGGCCAAAACAGTTTTGTCGAATTTAAAATTACTCGTTAAGAGGAGGAAATAGGAATGGCTAGAAAATACCCTTTAGAGAAATTCCGTAATTTCGGAATTATGGCTCACATAGATGCAGGTAAAACTACAACAACAGAGCGTATTTTATTTTATACTGGTAAAACTCATAAGATAGGAGAAACTCATGAAGGTGCATCTCAAATGGACTGGATGGTTCAAGAACAAGAAAGAGGTATAACAATTACTTCTGCTGCAACAACATGTTTTTGGAAAGATCATGAATTAAATATTATAGACACTCCTGGACACGTAGATTTTACAGTTGAGGTTGAGAGATCATTAAGAGTACTAGATGGAACTGTTACAGTACTTGATGCTAAGAGCGGAGTTGAACCACAAACTGAAACTGTTTGGAGACAGGCAGACAAGTATGGTGTTCCAAGAATGATTTATGTTAATAAAATGGATGCTACTGGTGCTGATTTCTTCAGATGTATTAAAACTGTAAGAGATAGATTAAAGGCTAATGCAGTGCCAATACAAATTCCAGTAGGTGCAGAAGAGAACTTTAAGGGAATGATAGATTTAATAGCTAATCATGCTATCATAACTTATGATGATTTAGGAACTGATGTAAGAATTGAAGAAATTCCAGCAGAGTTAGCTGATAAGGCTGAAGAGTATAGAATGGCTATGGTTGAAGCTATAGCAGAAACTGATGAAACATTAATGGAGAAGTACCTTGAAGGTGAAGAAATCACTGAAGAGGAATTACATGCTGCATTAAGAAAAGCTACTATAGCAAATGAAATAGTTCCATGCATATGCGGATCATCATATAAAAACAAAGGGGTTCAAGAAATGATAAATGGCGTTGTTGCTTATTTACCATCTCCACTAGATATCCCTGCTGTTAATGGTACTACATTAGATGGAGAAGAAGATTCAAGAGAAGCATCAGATGAAGCTCCAATGTCTGCTTTAGCATTTAAAATTGCTACTGACCCATTCGTAGGAAAACTTGCATTTACAAGAGTTTACTCAGGTATAATGAAAGGTGGTACTTATGTACTTAATTCAACTAAGGGTAAAAAGGAAAGAATCGGAAGACTTGTTAAGATGCATGCTAACCATAGAGAAGAAGTAGAAGAGTTAGAAGCAGGTGAAATCGGAGCAGTTATTGGACTTAAAGGAACTACAACAGGAGATACTTTATGTTCAGATGATAAACCAATAATTCTTGAATCAATGGAATTCCCAGAGCCAGTTATATCTGTAGCTATTGAGCCAAAGACAAAAGCTGGTCAAGAAAAACTAGGAATAGCTTTAGCAAAACTTGCTGAAGAAGATCCAACATTCAAAACTTATACTAATCAAGAAACAGGTCAAACAATCATCGCTGGTATGGGTGAGTTGCACTTAGATATTATCGTAGATAGATTAACAAGAGAATTCAAAGTTGAATGTAACGTTGGTGCACCACAAGTTGCTTATAAAGAAACAATTAGAAAAGCTGTTAAGGCTGAAGCTAAATATGCTAAGCAATCAGGTGGTAAAGGACAATATGGTCACTGCGTAATAGAAATGGAACCAATCGAAGGTGAATATGTATTTGAAAATGCTGTTGTAGGAGGAGCTATTCCTAAAGAATATATTGCTCCAATTGATAATGGTATAAGAGAAGCAGCTAAGAATGGTATAATTGCTGGTTACGAGACTATCAACTTTAAGATTAGACTTGTACACGGATCATACCACGAAGTTGACTCATCAGAAATGGCATTTAAAATTGCTGGATCTATGGCATTTAAAAATGCTATGGCTAAAGCAGACCCAGTATTACTTGAGCCAATGGAAAAAGTTGAAATTACAGTTCCAGAAGAGTACATGGGAGATGTAATGGGAGATGTAAACTCAAGAAGAGGAAGAATTGATGGTATGGAAGCTATTAATGGAGCTCAAATCATCAGAGCCTTCGTTCCATTATCTGAAATGTTTGGATATGCAACTACTTTAAGATCAAAAACACAAGGTAGAGGTGTTTACTCAATGGTATTTGATCACTATGAAGAAGTTCCAAAGAGTATTCAAGAGCAATTATCTAAGAAATAATTAAGAATATATAAAAAGTGAAAATAAAAATGTT
>NZ_DJBA01000072.1:0-12832 GCF_002435615.1 Clostridium sp. UBA5988
AACTTCACGTGCTAAACTTCTGTTGGGTTAGAGTTAGGAGTACTGTGTATCTAGAGGTGATTATGGTGGATAAAAATATGACTTTAGCATTTCAAAATTTCCAGAAAAAACAAGCTGCAATTGAGTTAAAAGGGTGTAATGAAATAACAATAAAATATGGGTTAGCTTTATGTGATGGAGAAATTAATGAGCTGGTGGAGAATCGTTTTAAGTCATTAAAAGATACAGGAAGAATTGAGTTTTCTGAAGGAATTTTAAAAAAGTTAGTGGAAGTTTTTTGTGATTCTCCTTATATAATGCAACAGAATTATAAAGAGACATTAATGGAGATTCAAGAATCTTTCTATTTTTTTAAAAATGAAGCCATGGATCAGATAGCTGATGATGAACTTATTGAGTTTATGAAAAGACATTTTGATGGAAAATGTCAAGGTTCTTTAGAATATTTAAGGGGAACTACTTTAGAAGAGCTTTGTAGAAATACAAGATATGGATATGAAGTGGATGATACAGATATGTACGGACATGAATTTTAGGAGGTATTATGGAAGAAAGCAACAAGAGTTTAATGGCGTTTTCAGATAATATTCAAATAGATAAAAATATAAGTGAAGAAGATAGGATGCTTATTGAGGTTAAAATATGGAATTTACTTGGTAAGCGCACTGAGCGATATACAATGGGTGATAGCACATCAGTTCCAATAGAAATAGCGGAAGAGTTACTTAATTCAATTTGTTTTTCATTAGGATTAGAATTAAGAGAAATAATGAACGCAAAGGAATTATTGATGGAAGAAGATATAAGTGACTTGTTAAAAGCTTCTTGGAGTAAAATAGCCTCTTTGATGGAGAGAGGAAAGAAATTATTAGAAGCAGTTAGAAAAAGCTCACCTAATATAGAAAACATATCATATAAGGATACATTAAATGAAATAGATAAATTTTTTAATAAATATGACTATAGATTTTTCGCTCATAAGATAGACTGTAGCATAGATTATCAACTTTCTAATCCCATATCAGAAAAGCTGCAGGGAATTGAATATATTAATGAATACTTAAAAGCTCTACTTATAGAAAATGAGTTTTGCATATGTTTTGATAAGGATAATATTATTTATATTCTAAATAGCTATTGCTCTAATTATAAAGAGCTATTAATTAATATTTTTGAACCAATACTAACAAATGCCATAGGGCTTGATATTTTAGGGGTGGATATATTAACATTAGAGATTTCTGCATTGCAAAGAGAAACATTGTTAGGGATTTTTAGAAACTTGTCCAAAACTGAAATTTTAGTAAAGTTAGAGAGCTCAGTAAAGAGTGTCTGTGATATTTTAGGGATAGTTGATAATGAAAAGATAGAATATATCCAAAAAACATCTGTGAATATTTATCCTAGAATTGAAGTAGGATTATCCACAGGAAATATTGATAATATATTTTTATCATTTAAGTATGAAGATGATTTAAAAGAAAGTGAGTTTATAGATAATGATACTATGGATAATGAAAGGTTACGTAATTTAATTAAGGAAATAAATGATTGTAGATTTATTTCAGATAAGATTGCAATGGTAAAAGAAGAGATTAATAGCTTAAGTGACCTAGTGGAAGTGTTAAACCTGTGTTTTTGGGAAGATGAAGCTTTAGAATTATTTAAAACACTTTCAAAGGAAGAGCTTTATATTATTAAACACTATTTAGATAATAAATATGAAGCATATAGTTCAGATTCACAATGGGAAATTAAATTTATGAATTATATAAGAGGTCTAAGTAAATAGTAATAAAAGCTTTAACATTACTTATCCAATTGTTATAATCAATTAAAACAAGATGGATACATGATTTTTACACCTGTTTCAAAAATATAGACTCGTTTGGGGACCTGAAACACCTTAGTGAAAATACTTAAAATTAGATAGCAAAATACAGGAAGATTTGTACTTTTAGCAATGCTAGAATCAAAATATAAAATAAACTTTTACGAGTAGTGGAATTATAATTATGAATAAAATTGGCATTATTAATTGTTATAACGAAAGTAAGGAATGTATATAGAATAAGTTTAGTTATGAGGTTAGAACCCTATAATAATTATGTAAATGCTTTTAGGAGGTGGTAATTATGCAAGGAAACATAGTAGTATCTGAAGATGAAAAATGGAATGCAGTAATAAGTTGTAATAAGTATTATGATGGGTTATTTTACTATGCTGTGAAAACAACAGGTATTTTTTGTAGACCATCATGTAAAGCTAAGACACCACTGAAAGAGAATATATTGTTTTTTAATAGTGTAGATGATGCTATGAAAGAAGGTTTCAGACCATGTAAATTATGCAGGCCTGATATAAAGGAACATAATTTTGAACCGAATAGAGAATTAATTGAAAAAATAAAGGAAAAGTTAATCCAAAATTATAATAAACCAATTAATTTCAGGTTTATTTCAAAGGAATTTGGTATTAGTACTAGTCATTTAACAAGATTGTTTAAAGAATATACAGGACTAACACCTAACGAATATGTATCACAATTAAGAATAAATAAAGCGATGCAGCTTCTAATTAAAAGTAATGATACTATTTTAGAGATTGCATACGATGTAGGATTTAAAAGCCTTTCTAATTTTTATAATTATTTTAAGCAAAATACAGGTATTGCTCCTAAGGAGTATAGAAAAAGAAATAGTATAAATAAGATTAAAGTATAACAGATTATAAAAAATTTATTAGGAGGTTTTTGTATGATTGAAAAATATTATGGTTATTATAATTCACCTATTGGCATATTAGAAATAATTTGCTCTGAAGATTCAATACTATCAGTTATGTTTGTGGAGCAAGAAAAGTCCGTGATGAATAAAGCAAATGAAATATTAGAAAATACTATTGCTCAGTTAGATGAATATTTCAAAGGAAGTAGAAAAGCATTCGATTTAGAGGTTTCACTAAATGGGACTGATTTTCAAAAGAATGTATGGAATGAACTATTGAAGATTCCTTATGGGGAAACCTTATCCTATAAGAACTTAGCGATTAGGTTAGGAAATGAAAAAAGTGTTAGGGCAGTGGGAAGTGCAAATGGTAGAAATAAAATATGGATAATAGTACCTTGTCATAGGGTTATTGGGACTAATGGAAGTTTAACTGGGTATGCTGGTGGCGTAGATAGAAAGCAATGGCTTTTAAATCATGAGAAGAATATAATATCGATTTAGAAATATTATAAAGGATTCTTATATAAATAACATAACAGATTATTCAATAATAATGCTTAAAAAAGTTAGCGTTATATATGTTACAGAGAAGCATATCTATGGGGAACCAAAATTAAAAACATGATTAAAGGAATGAAAATAAGCCAATGATATTAAAAGTGTCATTGGATTAAATTATATATGAGAATATGTTATACTTATGGTAAAAATATATATTTTGGAAGGAAAAAAGTCTTTATGAGAGATTTAGAAGAATTTAAAGCTAATTTCATTACTTTAGATGAAATAGCAAAAATTATAAAGGTAAACGACTACTATGAACTTTATAAAAAAATATGTGAAATGACAGCTAATGGAGTAATTAAGCCTGTAGAAGCTAGCAAATTAAATGGTAAGAAACCAGCATTACATAGTAAATATAGAATTATTCGTAAAGAGGATGATAATAGTTCTTTAATAGAAGAAGTTAACTTTAAATTAAGTATTGAGTTTAATACATCATATTATAAGAAAAACATTAAGAAATATAAGGAACATAGAGAAGATATTCTACTATTAAATAAATTCTTTTTAACTAAAAGAAAATTATTGGAAGATGCTATTTCTATGAATGAAAGATCATTTCAAATATGGGGAAAAGAAAAATTCTTACAAAAGGGTTATGGTAAAACTATTCTTAAAAATTTAGGTTTAGATGAAAATGTTCTAAATTACTACGATACTTCTGAACCTTTAGCATATTATTCTGCGTCTAAA
The DNA here is from genome assembly GCF_002435615.1 of Clostridium sp. UBA5988. NCBI lineage: Bacteria > Bacillati > Bacillota > Clostridia > Eubacteriales > Clostridiaceae > Clostridium > Clostridium sp. UBA5988. The sequence goes on from NZ_DJBA01000072.1 coordinate 3,987, forward strand.
GAAATTCCACAAAAAGTTTTAATTATTGAAAATAAAGATACCTATTATACTTTTAGAAAACATTTAATAAATGGTAATTTAACCTTACTTGGAGAAGATATAAAAACTGTTGTATATGGTAAAGGAAAGAATATTAATAAAACTTTTAAAGATTTTGAAATATCTGTTGAAGAACATGTTTCAAGTAGAGATAATGAAATATTGTATTTAGGTGATATAGATTATGAGGGAATAGTTATATATGAGAGTTTTTATAAATATTTTAGTAATAAATATAATGTTAAACCTTTTGTTAATGGCTATATCAAAATGATAGATAAGGTAGAAGTTTTAGATTTTGAGTTGCCTTTAACAAAAGACGGTCAGAATAGAAATATACAAGATATATTTTTTGCAAATTTTAATTTAGGGTATAAAAGCCGAATACATAACATTTTAGAAGATAACTTATATATCCCACAAGAAATCTTAAATATTAAAGATTTATAGGAGGCAAAATGCATTTAGATTTTTTAGAGTCAAATCACATAAGAATGAAGAAGATTGGAGCTTATTCACAACTTTTTAGAAATAGTATTGCAAAAGGCACATGGAAAAAGTATGGATTCGAAGAAGGTTATGAACAAGATAATATGATTTTTTCTGTACTTCTATATATTATGGAGCAATCCTTAAGGGATGAAGTATGTACTTTAGACAATATAGCAACTTTTATAGATGAAATTAATTCATTATATTTAAAAAAATCTATGGGATATGAAGAGTGTAAACAGTTAGGAGATTATATAGTAAATGTAATACTTTGTGATGAAGGGCGAGCTATGTATTTCAAAGCTTTTAATTATAAGGATTCAAAATATGAAGATATAAATATTAGTTTTGTTAAAAATACTATGGAGTATGTTGATGAAGTTAGAAGAGTTTCTTACAGCCTAACTGATGATGGATATTCTTTATTATTATCAACCTTAGAAATAGAGGAGAACTTGAAGTTTACTATTAATGAAATAATTTTTAGAGAGCACTTACGAAAGGCTGATTACAACAAAGCGGTTGGTGATATAAAGAATATTTTTACAGAATTCAGGAGAAGGGTACAAAAAATACAATCTGATATTTTGAAAATTAAAGAAAATCCACTAAGCTATTCTATTGATGAGTATAAGAGAACAACAGAAGGTAATATAGAATTACTTGATTCAAGCAAAAGAAAATATATTGCCCATAGAAATCATGTAGATGAGAAAATCAAAGAATTTACCGAAAAGGATATAAATGTTAAGGAACTTGATGAGCAAGAGAAATCTAATTTAAAAAATTTAAAAATAATATATGAGTATCTTAGTAGAACTATAGATGAAGATCAAAAAATATTAAAAAGTCACTTTGATTTAAAAGAAGTGTATGCTAAAGAACTTGAGAATATCTCTAAAATGTCTTTAATAGAAAGGTTTAACTTAAAGAAAGAAGTTTATGAAAAGATATTAAAGGATTTAAATAAAATTGAAGATATTGATATGTTTTTAAGACCATTATTTATTAAAGAACCAGAAAAAATTTATAATATAAATAAAGCTTTAATTTATGAAATGATAAATAAAAGTAAGGAGATAGAGCAGGATGAAGTGATTTACTTTGATGAAGAAGCCTTTGTAGCAGAAGAAATGGAGAAAAAATTTGAAAAGCTAGCTAAATACAAAGGTGTAATAAGTGTGATTTTAGAACTTGCCAAAGAGAAAAATATTATATCATTAAAAGATATTAAAGGTTTGTTAGAGGAAAGTGATTTATTAATGGGAAGACTTATCCCTAATGTTTATATTTTTAGAGAAGTAATTATAGAAATGCTTAAAAATAGAATAATTATAATTGATGAAATAAGAAAAGAACGTGAAAGTACTATTGAAAATGATGAACTTGATTTCCAATTAAATAAATGTATTCTAGAAATTATAGATGACGAGCCAACTTTTAAAAATATAAAAGAATTAAGAGTTGAAAAAATTGAAGATAGCGAAGATATAAAGATATTAGGACTTAAAAATGAAAAGGGAGATTATAAAAATTTAATATGTTCAAATATTTTATTTCAATTAAATTAGTAAGGAGATATGTATAATGGACTATTCAATAGAAGATATACAAATTAGTAATAAGATATTTTATCATCTTATAAAAAATGGTGAATTAGACGATAAAGAAGAAGAATTATACAAGGCATATTCTGATAATGAATATATAACAGACTTAGTAAAGGAATTAGGGGTAGCATCAGAATGTGAAGTTAACAAGTATGGTGGGGTAGTGTACATAATGCCTAAAGAAGAAAATAATTTTCTTGGGTATTCAAAGGGTGATTTGAAAAAAGAATTATGCAAGTCAGGAGCGGTAAATAAGGACTACTATTTATCTCAATTCATTATATTAACGCTTTTAGTAAGCTTTTATGGTGCACAAGGAGTTTCAAGTCAGAGTAGAGACTATATTAGAGTGGGAGAATTTCTAAATATAATAAGTAAAAGACTTGAAGAAGGTGTAAGTAAAGAAAGTGAAAATAATGAAGGAATTAACTACAGAGATTTATTGGAAAGATATGAAGCTTTGAAAAGTTCAGAAAAGAGAAATGCATCTAAAACAACGAAAGAAGGATTTGTAACAACAATACTTAAGTTTTTAGATAATCAAGGGTTAATTGATTATATACAAATAGATGAAACTATAAAAACAACAGGTAAGTTAAACAGTTTTATGGATTGGAATCTATTAAATAAAAATAATTATGATAGAGTACTAAGAGCTTTAGGGGAGAAAATAGATGGGCAAGATTAATAAAATAAAAATAATAAATCTTAATTATAACAATAATTCTATAAAGATTGATGATTTAAAATTCTTTTTAGATAGTGACGATACTATGTTCAATTTAAGAAATGGTGGCGGAAAATCGGTACTAGTTCAAATGATAATGGCTCCATTAGTACATAAAAAATATAGAGATTTAAAGGATAGAAAATTTGAGAGTTATTTTACAAAAAGTGTACCTACTTACATATTAATTGAATGGGAATTAGATAATGAAGCGGGATTTGTTACAACAGGGATGATGGTTAGAAAAAAAGAAGGCTCTTTAGATGAAGAGACTATAGAAAATTTGGATATAGTAAATTTCATTCATGAGTATAAGTATAAAAATGAAAATGATATTGATAACTTAACACTAATAGAAGAACTTAATGGAAATAAGAGAATAAAAAGTTATGCAAATGCAAAGAAACTTTTTGAAGATTTAAAGAAGTCTTGTAATGGAAACTTTTCATACTATGATATGAATAATTCCTATAACTCTACATCATACTTTAATAAATTATCAACTTATAATATTAATTATAAAGAATGGGAAAACATTATTCACAAAATTAATTTAAAAGAATCAGGATTATCAGAATTATTTGCTAAGGCTAAAAATGTTGAAGGGTTATTAAAAGAATGGTTTTTACCAGCAGTGGAAGAAAAGCTTACAAAGGATGAAAATCGAATAAAAAATTTTAGGATTATAGCTAATGGATATATAAATCAATATAAAGAAAATAAAAGTAAGTTAGAGAAAAAGAAAAAAATAGAACTATTTAATAGCATAGCAGAAGAATTAAAAGAAACAGCAGAGGAACTTATAAATATAAAAGAAGACAAAGAAAAATTAGAAAATGAAATAGCAAATATTAGAGAATATTTAAAAAGTGAGAGGCTAAATAACGAAGAAGAAATAAAAAAACTTGATAATCTATTAAGACAGCTTCAAGATGAATTGAATGATATAAAATATGAAAGATTATCTTTAGAAATTTACAAAGAAAAGGATAAAAAGAATGGGTTAACTATTGACTTGGATAAATATAAAGGTGATAAAGAAAGAGAAATAGTTAAGGTAAATGAATTAGAGAGGCAAAAAAATATATTAACCTGTGCCAAATACTATGAGGAGTACACTGAGGCTTCTCAAGAACTACAAGAGTTAGAAATACAAAAAAAGAATTTAACAGAAGAAAACAATAGTAATCAATTTAAATTAGATGATATAGGTTTTTCAATAAGAAAAATTATAGAAGTGGATAAGAAAAGTTTAGATATAAATATAGAAGAAAGAGAAAAAGAGTGTAATTTATATCAGGTGGAAATAGAAGAAACTAATAAACAGATAAGCAAAATTATTGAAGAGGCTAAATCGTTAAAGGAGAAAAAAGGATCACTATTATCTAAGGTTAATAGTTTTAATAAGGAAGAAGAAAAATTTAATAGAGATTATAAAGAAAAGTTAAGTAGAAATTTAGAAGGTTTGTATTTAAGTGATACTTTACTAAATTTAGAAAAACAAACTGATGATTTGCAAGAAGGGTATAATAAAAAATTCAAAGAGATTATTGTAGCTTTAGATGATAATAATGAAAAGAGAAAGATAGCAGAAGGTAAAAGAGAAGATAAGATCACAAAGGCAGCAGCTATTGAAGCTAGTATTAAATTAAAAGGTGAAGAGTTAGATAAATTAAATAATGAGATAGAGAAGAGAAAAGAATTAATTAGGTACGTTGATTTAAAGGAACATTCCTTATTTGATAAGATGAAAATTGTTTCAGCCTTTGATGGCAAAATTAATGTAATTAAAGAAAAAAGAAATAACGTTAATAAAGCTATGAATATATTAAATGAAGAACTTACAATGCTTAAAACAGGAAAACTTTTAGAATTACCTAAGGAATTAGAAGGGGAACTAAAGAGTAGAGGAATTAGTATTGTATATGGTATGGAATGGCTAAAGAAAAATGGTTATTCAGAAGAGGAAAATTTAAAGATAATTGATAACAACCCCTTTATACCATATTCATTAATAATGGATTCAAGAGATTTTGAAATCTTAAGCAAAGAACCACTAAAAATATATACTTCCACACCGATTATAATTGTTAAAAGAGAGAGTATTAATAGTGTATTTAAATTTAGCAAAAGCGGAGTAATTCAATTAGAGGGGATAGATTTATTAGTTTCATTTAATAAAAAACTAATAAATGAAGAAGAACTTAATTTCTTAATAAATAATAAAGAACTTCAATTAGCAAAGTTAGAAGAAAATGATGAAAGCCTTAATAAGGATATTAGTTTTTTTGAAGATAAAAGAAATTTAATTTATTATTCAGAGCTATCAGAAGAAGGATATAAATGCACAAAAGAAGAACTAGAAGAGTTTAAAAAGCAAGAAAAGTCTTTAGAAGAAGAATTGAGAAGCTTAAAAATAGAGATATCGGATATTTCAAGTATTATTTCTAAATTAGAAAATGATAAAGTTACATTATCTGAAAAAATTAAATTTCTTAATAGAAAAGGAAATGCATATAAGGAATTTAAAAAAGAGTATCATGATTATAAAAGTAATAAAGAAAAATATGAAGTTAATGAAGAAATGATAAAGGTTAATGATAGGGAGAATAGTAGATTAAAATTGAACCTAGAAGATTTGGAAGGCAAAGTTTGTGATGTTACTAAAACTATGACTTCCATAAGAAATAAAGCTAGAGATTTAAATAATGAATTAAAAGATTTTAATATATTTACCCAAGGGACATTTATTGATAAAGATAAGGAAGATTTACTTGCTCAGTATAGAGTTCTGAAAGACAGTATCGATAAAAACTTAGAACAAATTGAAGAGTCAATGAAAAGAGTAAATAGTAGACATAAAAGAGTAACAGATGAATTGGTTCGTGAAGCTAGAAAATCTAATTTAGTAGATGTGGATTATACAAGTGTAAAATATACATTAGATAAAATGGATGAAGTTGAAAATCTTATAAATAAGCAAAGAGAAGTTGTTAAAATTGTAGAAGATAGAATAATAAAAAATGAATCAGAACAAATAAAAGTAGATAAAGATATTGAGCATAAATATAAAAAACTTCTAGATGAGTGTAAGAAAGAAAATTTAAAGCCTAAAGATCTAATTATAATAAAAGATTATGATGAAGCTGAAGCAAAAGTAAATTTAAAATTAGAGGATACAAATAAACAAAAGGGTGATATAAACAAGCTTAATAATAAACTTGATACTAACATAGGTAATTTAAGTGAACATGATGAGTTGGAGATAAAGGTGAAAATTGATGTCCAATTAGATTTTGATAATTTAAATAGTGAAGTAGGTTCAAGAAAACGTGATTTAAGAAAGTTAAATAATGAAGAAAAAGATTTAAGTAATAGATTTAAAAGAGAAATAGATAACAAGCTTTCAAATAAAAAAACTTTTTCCGAAGATCAAAGTTTTAAAGATATAATAGTTGTTATTTATAAATTATCAGATACTCCAAAGAAAATGCTAGAACAACTAAAAATTTATGAAGAGTCATTTAGCATGCAGATGCTTAAGCTTTCTCAAGATATTGAGATGATAGATAAAGAAGAATTAAAAATATTAGAAAATATGCTTGATTATATAAAAGAAGTTAATGAGAACTTAGATAGAATAGACAATAACTCTAGCATTACAATTAAAGAGAAAAATATAAAAATGCTTAATGTTAAAGTTCCTAATTGGGAGGAGAATTTAGAAATCTATAAGCTAAAACTTAAAAATTACTTGCAACAGTTAAGAGACCAAGCGCTGGTGCTTCTAAATAAAAATGAAAGTATAGAAGATATTATAAGTAATAGAATAACAAACTATAATTTATTCAATGAAGTAGTATCTGTAAGCAGTGTAAATATTAAGCTATATAAAATTGAAGAGGATAAGCAAAGGCAAATAAGTTGGAATGAAGTTTCGACAAATTCAGGGGGAGAAGGTTTCCTTTCAGCCTTTGTTATATTATCTAGTTTATTAAGTTATATAAGAAAAGATAGTAACGATATATTCAATAAATCAGAAAGTGGAAAAGTACTGGTCATGGATAATCCTTTTGCACAAACAAGTTCTGTACATTTACTAAAACCTTTAATGGATATAGCTAAAAAAACTAATACGCAATTAATTTGCTTTACTGCTCTAGGTGATGACGCTATTTATAATAGATTTGATAATATCTATGTATTAAATACTATTCAGTCAAAACTTAAAAGTGGTATAAAATATATGAGAAGTAATCATATTAAAGGAAGTGAAGAAGAACCAAATATTCTTGTTTCTTCTAGATTAAAAATTGAAGATCAAATGAGGCTTTTTTAACTAAAAAAATATTAGATGATTTAAAAGGGGCATTGCCTAGCTTAGAAGAAAATATAAAATAAGAAGTAATCCATAGAAATAATTACTATTTTTATCGATTATTTTTATAAAAATATATAATTAAAACTTGAATTTGAAAGAATGTTAATTATATTGTATGTGGGGAATTCTAAACTTTTTTACTTACGGTAAGGAGAACCATATCATAAGTAAATGGGATTTTTACTAAATTTGGATTATGAAATGATAGCAAGGTAAGGTCATCTTAACCATACATATCTACAGCCACCTGTAAGTAGATTAAATAGCTACTTTACAGGTGGTTATATTTTTTATTAATTAATATTTAGTTTATGGAAGAAAATTTTTTGCCAGTGTATTTATATATTTTAATAAAAATATATAAATAACCAAAGCAATAAAGAGAAACTTGACAAATATATCATTTATGGATATATTATATTTAATGATATATTATTAAATGATATATCATTAAATAATATATGAAGGAGAATTTTATGCCAAGAAAAGATTCTATTGATATAGGGGAATTAACAGATTCTGCTTTTTATATTTTATCTAGTGTTGTTGATGAAAAGCATGGATACCTAATTATGAAAACTATTGAGAAGTTCACTAATAATGAAGTTACTATTGGTCCTGCATCACTTTATACAACATTGAAAAAGCTTTTAGCAGCGGATTTAGTGGAGTTAAATTGTGACACAGATGAAAACAAAAAAATATATAAAATAACCAATAAAGGACGAGAAATGCTTATAAAAGAGATTGAACGTAAAAAGCAGATGATTAAATTTGCTGAAAATTTTTTGGGTTAGAAAAGAGGGATATGTTTGAAAAGTAAATATGTAATGATTAATGGGTTTGCATTTAGTGAAGAAAGTGATATGGAAAAATTAAAAGAATATGCAAGGCAAGGTTGGATATTAGAAGATATAGTAGGAGGGTTTTTCTATAAACTAAGAAAAGATAAATCTCAAGATATAATATATAACTTAGATTACCAAACAGAAGCAAATGAAGAATATTTCACTATATTTAAAGAAGCAGGATGGAATCGTATTGTTTCTGTAGAAAATTATATGCACATTTTTTCAGCACAAGCTGGAACTAAACCTATTTATAGTGATTGTGAATCAGAAATAGATAAATATACAAGTATAAGAAATCTAACAAGAAAAGGGACTTTATATTCTTTAATACTAGCTATAGCACTAATTGGGTTGCTATTTGTTTCTTTAGTTGCCATTAAGCCTATATTTTTGATTATTGTTGGATTGTTGATAATTGATATATTTGTATTTGTCTTTAATTTTATGCCTTATTTAGCATATAGCTCTAGAATTAAGCAAATAAAAAAAGATGGTACGTGTAATAGTAAAGCAATAGATAATAAAAGTTCATGGATATTATATGCAATTTCAGGGGTTCTATGGTTAGCTATAGGAATATGGCATTTAATTGGGAAACTATATTTTACTGCAGTATTTCTTATAATTTTTGGTGCTTTTTTCATTTTTTCAAGTTCAGCCTACTTTAAGAAATATAAAAAGTCTTTATAAATTATATACAGTATGGATAAGAGTATTTTTTAGGAACAGTAGAATTTCAGAATTCT
>NZ_DJBA01000001.1:0-13585 GCF_002435615.1 Clostridium sp. UBA5988
AGTTAAATAGCTAAATAGTTAAATATATAAAAGGTAACCTATATAAATATTTATATAGGAAACTAGATAAAACTCCAACATATAGGTGATAAACTCGAATACCACGTTGCTAAAAAAGTTATACACTTAAATAAATAAAAATACACCACCTTTAATATGGATGGTGTATAACAAATTATATTTGAATTAAACTAATTAGTTCCTAAATTAAAGTTATTTATTATTTTTATAAAATATAACATGATCTCTCCACTTTCCATTTATGTGTAGATATTCTTTACATATACCTAGTTCATTAAATCCACATGCCTTTAAAACTCTTTGTGACTTTTCATTATCAACTAAAGTTGTTGCTTCTATTCTATGAAGTCCTAATTCTTCATAGGCATATGTTACAACTAAACTAACAGCTTCTTTCATATATCCATTTCCCTGATACTGTTCGTCCATAGAGTATCCTATAAATGCACTCTTAAATACACCGTGCACTATATTATATATACGTATTCTTCCTATCATCTTCTCTTCTTTATATATTCCAAAGTGAGCTCCTTCACCCTTAATAAATTCTTTGTAATTCTCTATTAAAGATTGCTTTTGAACTTCTACTGTATAAAATTCTTCATCTCTGTGCGGTTCAAACTTTGATAGAAAGTCCTTATTTCTCGTATAATACTCTAATAAATCCCTTGCATCATCAGAATTAAGAACTCTTATACTTATTTTATTTCCTTGAATTGCTAGCTCCTTCTTATATGCATTATTATAAAATTCTTCTTCTACTATTCCAAATAATAAACTACCTTCATATTTAAATTTTGTTATAATACTATCTGATATATATCCTTCTAATTGAAATCCTAAGTTTGTAAAAGGAGTTAAACTTATTTTTTCATCACATACAATATTAACTTTATGAAGACCTTTGCTTTTTATTAAGTTATTTAGCATCAACTTTAGGGCATCTTGTAATGTTTTATTAGCATCTCTTCCACTTTTATAAAACTTTAATTTTATAATTACACCTTTATTCTCATGGTCTAAATCTAAGATTATAAATCTTCCTACTATAATTCCAGATGAATCTCTTATTATATATTTATTTGCTTCATCAGTTGCATTACTAATGCTTACTTCCCTTTCACTGCTCAACTTCATTACCTCCCCTTTTAAAAATACTATAATTCCCTCTATATATTAGAAATACAAACAAGATAGAAATACTTAAGCTTATTGGTATTAAATAAAAAGTTTTTGCTGTCCCTATAATATCATTTAATCTTCCCATAATAAGATTTAGAATCATACTTATAGTGCTTGATAACGTTAAAATTAATCCTGTTATATATGAACTATTATCTTTAAAAACCTTACTAATAGTAGCTACTACTGTAGGATATGCTATTGCAAAGAATAGTCCTGTTACACATATTAAAATGAGAGCACTATGTCCAACAATTAGAGCAACTATTAATAATACACATGCAATTAGTAAAGAATATAAAACTGATTGTAAGTATCCTAACTTTTCAGCTACAAACCCACCTAATAATCTACCTATAGTAAGTAAAAAGAAAAAGGCTGACAAAAACATAGCTCCACTACTGCTAGTATAGTTATAACTTTCCATGAGGAAATTAACTATCCAATTAGACATCCCCATTTCTGCAAACACGTATGTTCCTAATGCTATAGCATAGATATACATATATTTTTCTTTAAAAGCTATAGCTATATTAAATTTATTTTCTTTTTTAGTTCTATTAAAATTAGGGATTTTTATAAAGAAAAATATTATTAATACTACAATAAAAATCATTGCTATTCCAAAGAATACACTTCTCCAACTTACTCCATTGTCTAAAATGTTTCCAATAGCAAATTGTCCTACCGTAGATCCAAATCCATAAAAACAATGAGCTGAATTCATCATTATTGCTTGGAATGTAATAAATAGCGCTGGTATTAGCGTATTTACTCCAATCATTACAAAAGCAATACCCATGTTTATTAAAAACATTCCAATTAATAGTATTGTATAAGTTTTAGAGAAAGCTACTATTAAAACAGATGCTATAATAGTTAAAAGCCCCGTACAGATTACATTTCTTTGTCCAAATTTTTCACATAGTAGTCCACCTATATAAGTAAATATTATGTATCCTAAAGAACATACCGATAAGAGCATGCCCATACTTGTATTATTCGTATTAAAAGTCTCTTTAAATACAGGGACAAATATTCCCTTGGTGTTATCGACTATAGCAATTACAGCCATAATAATAAATATAAATATTGTTATGGCAAAACTTTGGTTTTTCTTCACTAACATCACTCCTTTTTCAATGATATTATATCATAATTAATATATGTTTTTATTGAATTGAATTCTTTATTTTTTATAGCTATTAAGTAAAGTAATTATCATAACAAAAATATACTATTGTATAGATTAATTCATTAATTCATATAAAAAAGATATAAATATGAATAAGAATAATAGACAAGTATTCAAATCAAGAATAGCTGATATATTAACCTATTGTAATGTTGACATATGTTATCATCTATGTTTAATTTAAACTATAGGATATATTTCCTTAATTTCATGTGTGTCAACAATATGTAAAGCTTATCTAAAATGAAAGGGGATAGTCTCATGATAAAAGAAGAAGAAATAAAAGAAAGAGTTAATGAGTTAATACCTGAACTCATAGACTCTATAAAGGAAGCTGTAAGTTTTAGAAGCGTTATAGACGAGGATAACCCTAATTATCCATTTGGTAAAAATATAGACGATTGTCTAAAAAGCACCTTAAATTTATGTGAGTCTTTAGGCTTTAAAACTTACTATGATAAAGATGGTTACTATGGTTATGCAGAGGTTGGCCAGGGCCCTGAATTAGTTGGAGTTCTTGGCCACTTAGATGTAGTTCCTGAAGGAGATTTGAATTCTTGGACATACCCTCCATACGAATTAACTATAGTTGATGATAAAATATATGGAAGAGGAACTCAAGATGATAAAGGTCCTACTATAGCTTGCATATATGCTGTAAAAGCTTTATTGGACTTAGGAATCAAATTAAATAAAAGAATAAGATTTATATTTGGAACAGATGAAGAAAATCTTTGGAGAGGTATTAATAAATATAAAGAGAATGGTGAAGAAATTCCTGCTATGGGAATAACTCCCGATAGTGAATTCTTCTGCATAAATGCAGAAAAAGGATTACTTCAATCTACTTTAACTTGTAAAAAGAGTTCTAATTTAACTTTAAGTGCAGGAAATGCATTTAATTCTGTTCCTGATAACGCTACATATACAGGAACTGTAGAAGAAATTAATTCTCTTAAAAATGTATTAAACAGTTTAAATTATAAATATATTTTAAATGAAAACTCTATCTCTGTTATTGGAAAAGGTGTTCACTCTGCAGATAGTGCTGAGGGGATTAATGCTATTTCTAGACTGGCTATAGCTTTAGAAAAAATGGGCTCATCATCTAACTCAATAAAATTTATAGCAAATGTAATTGGTGAAGATGTTGCAATTAAAAATCTCATACCAAAATGTGAAGATGTATCTGGAAAACTAACTGTAAATGTAGGTAAAATTGATTTAAATGAAGATATAGAAACTATATCTTTAGATATTAGAATTCCTGTTACCTATAAAAAAGAAGACATAGTTAATCCAATAAAGGAAAAAGCTTTAGAATATGGTTTAGAATATAATGAGTTCGACTGGATGGAATCCATATATGTTCCTGCAGACCATTTCTTAATTAAAACATTGAAAGAAGTCTATGATGAAGAAACAGGATATGATGGAATACCAGAATCATCTGGTGGAGCTACTTATGCTAGAGCTATAGATAACTGTGTAGCCTTTGGTATGGTATTCCCTACCTCAGAAAAGACAGAACATCAACCAAATGAATTTATAACTATGCATGATTTAGTTAAAGCTACAGAAATTTATGCCTTAGCATTATATAAATTAGCTAAATAAGCTGAATTCTTAGAGCTTTATTCTTTAGAAATTGTTATCAATAGTCGTAATTGCTTTACCTTTCATAAAAAATAGAAGTATCGGTCAAGTAATTATCGGATAAACATAATTTTTTAAAATAAGAATCCGTCAAGTATTATACTGACGGATTTTTATATTATAAAACTATAAATTTAAGTATGCGATTAAGCTCCTCTATAATTAAGGCTTACCTAATGTTGGTTTTATACTAAATCACTTATAATTAACATTCCTTAAGTAAATCCTTTATTACTTCTCCACCTATTATCATTCCTGCCACTGGTGGCACAAAAGATATACTCCCTGGTATTTGTCTTTTTATAGCACACTTTTTAGTCCCACCTGTACATACACACCCTGTTTTACAAGTAACCACGTCATCTTGTTTTGGTTTTGTAGGCATCTCCTCAGAGTAAACTACCTTAAGGGATTTAATCTCTCTTTTTCTAAGTTCATGCCTCATAACCTTTGCAAGTGGACACACTTTAGTATCATATATATCTGCAACTTTAAATTGTGTAGGATCAAATTTGTTTCCTGTACCCATAGAGCAGATTATTTTTATACCCTTTTCATTACAATACTCTACTAGAGCAATCTTTGCTGATACAGTATCTATAGCATCTACAACATAATCAACATCATCAGTAATTATTTCTGGAATATTTTCTTTAGTAACAAAAACTTGATGAGTTATTACATTGCATGCTTTATTAATTGAAAGAGCTCTATCTTTCATAGCCTCAACTTTTACTTTTCCTACAGTATCATAAGTTGCATGTATTTGTCTATTTAAATTAGTTAAACAAATAGTATCATCATCAACTAAAACAATAGTTCCAACACCTGCTCTTACTAATGCTTCTACTGTAAAGCTCCCTACTCCACCTACTCCAAATACTATAATCTTACTACCTTTTAATTTATTTAAACCATCTTTTCCTATTAATAGCTCTGTTCTTGATAATGAATGTTGTAACATTTTTGCATCTCCTTAATATGTGGTATTTACCTTATAACCTTAAAGATATTTTTAACTTTTTCTTTTAAATTATAAATAAATACATAAATTTTTATTCTTTGAATATATCAATTTTATATTTTTTAATAATATAATTCAACTATGTATTTATGTTAAGTATTTCTAAAGCTTAGTACAAGCTAAGAACTCTGTTTATATTTCCAACTTTATATACTTAAAAAAGCTAAATCTTATAAAAGTAATTATACTTTTTAAGATTTAGCTTTTTTGATTTAGATAAGATACAAATAAGTTTTACCTTTAATTTACCTTAGCTTAATTCATGAACAAAGATTCCACTTCTTAATTTTGGTTCAAACCAAGTTGATTTAGGAGGCATAACTTCTCCAGCATCAGCAATGTTCATAAGTTCTTCTATGCTTGTTGGATTCATGGAGAACGCAACTTTCATTCCTTCAGCTACTCTTCTTTCAAGTTCTTTAAGACCTCTAATTCCACCAACAAAATCTATTCTATCACTTGTTCTTGGATCTTCTATAGCAAGTAATGGTCTTAGAAGGTTTTCTTGTAGTATAGATACATCTAAACTCTTAACTGGATCTTTTGAATCATAAGTTCCATCTATAGCAGTTAACTTATACCACTTGTTATCTAAATACATTCCAAAATAACCTTTTCCTTCTGGTCTGTATTGGCCTTCTCCCTTATACTCTTCTACAGTAAACTTCTCAGAAACTTTATTTAAGAATTCTTCGCTAGAGTTTCCATTTAAATCTTTTACTACTCTGTTATAATCCATTACATATAAATCATCTGCTGGGAATATAACTGATAGGAAAAAGTTGAATTCCTCTTCTCCTGTATAGCTAGGATTTGCTTCTCTTCTCATTTTACCTACTTTTACAGCAGATGCAGCTCTATGGTGACCATCAGCTATATAAAGATATTTAACTGACTTAAATAACTCTTCTAATCTTTTTACAGTTTCAGTATCGTTTATAACCCATACAATATGAGATATTCCATCTTCGGAAACGAAGTTGTATTCTGGTTCTTTAGCAGTCCATGAAGCAACTATTTCATCAATTTCTCCTACATTTTTGTATGTTAAAAATATTGGACCTGTATTTGCATTACAATGGTCAACATGATTAATTCTATCTTGCTCTTTTTCTGCTCTAGTATGCTCATGTTTTTTAATTATGTCATTCATATAATCATCTATAGAAGTACATCCAACTATACCAGTTTGAACTCTTCCATCCATGATTTGTCTATAAATATACATGCTTGGAGCATTTTCTTGAATATAAGTTCCATCTTCTCTCATTTTGTCTAAAGTTTTTCTAGCTGTGTTATAAACTATTTCATCATATTGATTTGTTTCTACTGGTAAATCAATTTGTGCTTTATCAACATGTAAGAAAGAGTAAGGGTTTCCTTTAACCATTTCCCTAGCTTCTTCTGTGTTCATAACATCATAAGGAAGAGCTGCTACTTTTGGTGCTAGCTCTTTTGTTGGTCTTATGCTTTTAAAAGGTCTTACAACTGCCATATTTTTTCCTCCTACGTAATTAATATTATTTAAAGAAATCGAATATAGTTTGAACTATTTCTTCACCTATTCTTGTTTGAGCTTCTACTGTAGCTGCTCCAATGTGTGGTGTAACTGATACTCTTGGATGGTTAACTAGCTCTTCATTCTTAGTTGGTTCAACTTCAAATACATCAACGCCTGCTCCTCTTAATTTTCCACTATTTAAAGCTTCAAGTAAAGCAGCTTCATCTACAACTCCACCTCTAGCACAGTTAATTAGTACAGCTCCATCTTTCATCATATCAAGTTGAGCTTTACCTATTGTAGCTCCTTGCTCTTTTATGAATGGTATATGAAGAGATACATAATCAGATTTAGATAATACTTCTTCTAAAGTACCATATTCATATTTATCATACCCTTCAGCTTTACCAAGGATATCAGTATACATAATTTTCATTCCTAATACTTCAGCTTTTTGAGCTAAACATTTAGAAATTCTTCCAAAACCTATTAAGCCTAAAGTTTTTCCATTTAACTCTATACCTTCATATTTTTTCTTTTCCCATTTTCCTTCTCTCATAGTCACATTCGCAGTACTTACAAATCTAGAAACTGCAAACATATGAGCTAGTGCAAGTTCTGCAACTGATGCACTACTAGAATTAGGAGTGTTAGCAACTCTTATTCCTTTTTCAGTAGCATATGCTACATCTATATTATCTACACCTACTCCACCACGGATTATTAATTTTAATCTTCCTGTTTCACAAGCTTTATCTATTATTGGTTGTCTAACCTTTGTAGCACTTCTTACTACTACTACATCAAAGTTTTGTAAAGCTACTCCTAATTCTTCAGGCTCATAAAATTTCTCTATAACTTCATATCCATTATCTTTTAATACCTGTATTCCACTTTTCTCCATGCCATCAGTAACTAATACTCTTATCATGATGATACCCTCCTAAAATAAAATTAATTAATAATTAATTATTTAAAATCTAACTTCATCCACATACATTAAGTATATAAATTGAAAAATTATACATCCTAAACTTGTATATGAATCTTTATTACTTGAAAATTAAGAAGGGAATTACCCCTTCTTAATTATTCAAGTCCTAATATTTCGTTAATGTTCTTTAATAATTCTTCAATTTCTGCTGGAGTAGTCTCTGCCATGTGAGCTATTCTGAAAGTCTTATCTTTTAACTTTCCGTATCCATTAGAAATTTGATATCCTCTTTCTCCTAGAGCTTTGTTTAAAGCTGCAACATCAATATTTCTAGTATTTTTTATGTTAGTTAAAGTGTTAGACATATATCTTTCATCTGGTAATATTTCGAAGTATTTTCTTGCCCATGCTCTAACAATTTCTCCGCCTTCTATGTGTCTTGCATATCTCTTATCAAGACCTTCTTTATTTATAATCTTATCAAGTTGATACTCTAATGCAAACATGTGAGATAATGAAGGTGTTGATGGATATTGATAATCTTTCTTTTGAATGTATTCATATAATGCTAAAAGATCTAAGTATAATCCTCTATGTGGAACTTGTTTTGCTCTCTCTATAGCTTTCTTAGAGAAAGTACACATTGACATTCCTGGAGGAAGTCCTATAGCTTTTTGAGTTGAAGTAATACAAATGTCTACTCCCCATTCATCTACTTTTAATTCTGTTCCTGCAGCTGAGCTTACAGTATCTAAGCAGAATACAACCTCTGGATATTTTTTCACTACTTTAGCTATTTCATCTAGTGGGTTCATAACACCAGTTGAAGTTTCGTTGTGAGTAACTGTTATTAAATCATATTTTCCAGTGGCTAAAACTTCATCTACTTGCTCTGGAGTTGTTGGTGTACCCCATTCAACTTCATATAAATCTGCTGGTACATTGTTAGCTACAGCCATTTCATACCATCTCTTACCAAAAGCACCTACAGCAAAAACTGCAGCTCTCTTAGCTGTGCATGAACGAACAGCACCTTCCATAAGCCCACTACCAGAAGTAGTTGAAAGTAATATTTCTTCTTTTGTATTAAATATAACTCTCATGTAATCACTAATTTGTCTTTGTATTCTTGATGCCTCTTTGCTTCTGTGTCCTATCATTGGTGTAGCCATTTTTTCTAATACGTCTTGTGCCACATCAACTGGACCTGGTATAAATAATCTCTTGTGCATGATTCACCCTCCTAAAATAAAGTAAACTTTATAATTTCCAATATCTGATTTGAAATCAATTACATTTTAACATTTTTCCATAGGTTTCTCAACCATAATAAATTAAATATTGGTATATATTATTATAATTTAAATTTTTATTAAGTTTTTGGAAATATAATACTTATTTCAATCTAATTTCTTCGTATATTTCATCAAATATATCTTTTACACAATGTCCTCTTACAAAATTAGAGCAATTATTACAACTTTGTTCTAATTGCATAAGTATTTCATTTTTATAATATGATCTCTCATTATAAAATGAACAGTTTTGAGCAATTCTACTTTTAATTTCATTGGACACCATTACTTTAACACTCCTATGTATTATAATATTATATCTTTTGTATTATCCTATATTTTATACCTACTTTTTAATTTAATAATCAAAACAATCTAAAACAGATTCTGTTTCTCTACAATACCTTACAATTAAACATTGTCCTAAGTTTCTAGGACATTTTTTGCACATACAATTAACTTCCTTTCCATCACATTTATTTTGTTTAAAATCAGGACATTTCTCACAATTATAAACTACTATATCCATTACCATTTTTATTTCCTCTTTCTAATTTAAAATATTTCATTATTGTTTAACCTACATAATTAAACTAGTTTAAAATAATATTATATATATGCTTATTTAAGCTTAAAATTAAAATAATTATAATATAAATACTATAGTTATCACTTATAAAAGTTGATATACTATAGTAGTAAAGCCTTATATATATTAAAAATATACACCTTTATTTGAAGAGTGTAAATAAATTCAAGGGAGTTGATTATTATAAAAGACTTTACCACTAGAATTCCACTACCCTATAAACTATTTCTATGTCTTAGTGGAATATTAATATTAGTATCTTTTCTTTTTAACTCACCACATCAGATATTCACTGGCTTAAGAAATATAATCTTAAACCCAGATATACTCATAACAGATTACATGGAAATTGGCGGTATTGGTGCAACTTTCGTTAACTGTGCCCTTTTGATTATATTTTATGTAATAATGCTAGTTTTTTTAAACGTTAAACCTTCCGGAACTATAATTGCAGGTATATTTACAGTAAGTGGTTTTTCCCTTTTCGGTAAAAACATTTTAAATATCTGGCCTATTATTTTTGGTATTTGGTTGTACTCCAGATTTCAAAAGGAACCATTCTCCAATTATATAGTTACTGCACTTTTTGGAACAACCTTATCTCCAGCTTTAATTCAACTAATTGGTACTACTACAATACCGCTTTATCTATCTGTTATGATAGGTATCCTTATTAGTATAGTAATAGGTTTTTTACTTCCACCCTTAGCTTCTGCTTGTATGAGAATACATCAAGGATATAGCCTTTATAATGTAGGCCTAGCTGCAGGATTAATAGGTACAGTATTAATGTCTTTACTTAGAGCTTTTGGTATTGACTTTGAAAGTAGAATTATTTGGTCTACAGGCAATAATGTTCCTTTTATTATATTATTTTCAATGATATTTTTAGCTATGATAACTTTGGGTTTTTACTATAATGGTAATAGCTTTAAAAACATTGCAAAAATAACGAGACATTCTGGTAGATTACTTACAGATTTTTATCTTATTTTTGGTGAAGGAGTTACTTTAATAAATATGGGGATTCTAGGACTCTTTTCAATGTTTTTAGTTGTTTTAGTAAATGGTGACTTGAATGGTCCAACTTTAGGTGGTATATTAACTATTGTTGGGTTTGGAGCCTTTGGTAAGCATCTAAAAAATATAATTCCTATAATGTTTGGTATAATATTATGTACTTTCTTTAACATTTGGGAAATAAACTCGCCTAGCGTTATTCTAAGTTTACTTTTTGGTACAACTCTAGCTCCAATTGCAGGTTCTTTTGGATGGCTGTGGGGAATAATTGCAGGAGTATTACATGCTTGCCTAGTAATGAATATTACATATTTACACGGTGGAATGATTTTATATAATAATGGCTTTTCAGGTGGTCTTGTATGTATGTTCTTACTACCACTAATTTCTGCATTTAGAAAGGAATATTAATTATGAAACACTTACGTCAAAGAAATATAAAAATACTTAGTGAGCTAACTAGTTACTTAGTTAGAATTGGCTGTAGTGATCTACATATAGATTTTAATACTAAGGGTGATATTACCTATATCAGCTTTACCAGCGTAAATCCTGATATTAGTGAACAAATACTAAATGATTTGACATCTCAGTTAAACATGCCAAGGAGACAAGATATTGAGGAGTATTACTGGGCTCTTAATGGAGATAATGATTCCTCTTCTGAATTAAGTTTAGTAGGCATGATGACTGATTCTGTGGATGTAAACTACACTAATGATGTATTAAAAATTAGTTTAACTAGATTAAAATAATTTTTAATACATTTTATAAAAATAAGTATGGGTAATAAAGTTTACCTATACTTATTTTAAATTTTTAGCTAATAAAGCAGCTCCAATAGCTCCAGCAAATCTTGCACTATCTTTTGTTTTAACCTGTGAGCCTAATTTTTCAGATAAACTATTTACTATATATTCACAGTTGCAAAGTCCACCAGTTAAAAAATAGTTTTGTGCAGTAGAATGCTTACCACATATGGTGGCTACTTTACTTACGATTGAATCTACAATTGCAAATGCAATATCTTCTTTCTTTCTACCAGTTCCTATTAAACTTATAACTTCTGATTCCGCAAATACAGTACACATAGAACTTATACTTGCATCCTTTCCATCAGTTGCTAATTTACATAATTCATCTATATTTACCCCTAATGTATTAGCCATAATCTCCATAAATCTTCCTGTTCCTGCAGAACACTTATCATTCATTGTGAAATTCGTTATAAGTCCTCCTTCTACAGTTATAACCTTGGTATCCTGACCACCAATATCTACTACAGTACAATCTTCATCATATATATAAGCAGCTCCTTTACCATGACACGTTATCTCAGTTACAGTCTTATCTGCATAGGGAACCGATACCCTACCATAACCTGTAGCTATGATTTTTCTATTTTTTTCGCTTATACCTTTATCATCTAATATGCTTTCTATTTTTTTAGCAGTTTCTAAACTACTCCATCCTGTAGGGATTACAAAAGTATCATTTATTGTATCATTTTCAAATATAGCTACCTTTGCAGCTGTTGATCCTATATCTATACCGATGTAAAACATATGCTCCCCCCTAACTTAAATTTTAATTAACTTTCTACATAAACAAAATCTCTTTAAAAAAGCCCAACATATGAACGTTGAGCCATGAAAAGGAAAATATTATGTTTTAGAAATTGTTTAGATATCTGATTACATTATTATATTATCATAATATTAGGCTTTGTAGATTTTGAATTTTAAATAGTAATTCACTCTTCTATTACATATCTAAATGGATACTAAAACTTCTACTGGTTTAGTAAGCTCTATAAAGTTTTCACCTAAACTACACTCATAGGCAAATACATCAACTCCATTACCTTTAGCAAACTTTAATGCATCTGCAAATGCCTTATCCATTTTGTCATTTGGTTTGAAAGTACTTATATTATTCATTTGAATTAAAAATATGACTCCTGCACCTCTACCTGAATTTTTCACCTCTATTAACTCTAAAAGATGTTTGCGCCCTCTATCAGTAGGTGCATCTGGAAACATACTATGTCCATTTTCCTCTAAAGTTACCCCTTTAACCTCTAAGTAATATTCTTCTCCTCTATCATTAATTAACTTAAAATCAAATCTGCTATTACCAAAAGTTTTCTCTCTACATATAGTCGTATAACTTTCTAATCCCTTAATCTTCTTATTTATTAATGCTTCTTCTACAATTTTATTTGGAGCTTGAGAATCTATGTTTATTAACTTTCCATTTTTATATCCACCAATTAGGCTAAATCTAGTCTTTCTATTAGCTCCATTTTCTGTTCTTATTAATACATTGCATCCTGGAATTAGAATTTCTCTACATCTTCCCGTATTAGGTACATGCACCAACTCTTCTTTACCATCTATTATTACATATCCTTGAAATCTATTAGGTCTTCTTACAAATTCAACAATCCTAGTTTCTTTATCAAAAATCATATTTTTATCCTCCATGTTTATTTAAAATTTATATAACATTTTATATAAATATAATATTTATCCACAAATAAGCTAAAATTCCTTAGAATTTATCCACTTATAATTCTAATATGTTACTAATTATTTGATTTTATAAGTATTTATCAACAGCTTTATTTTAATTATACTATGATTAAAATAAATTTAGTATAATATTATTTTTATGTTAAATAATAAGAAAACCTTCTGTTTTTATAAACAGAAGGTTTTCTTATTATATAATCTGGGGTGGAGGATGGGACTCGAACCCACGACAACCAGAACCACAATCTGGCGCTCTACCAACTGAACTACATCCACCATATTTGGAGCGGGTGAAGGGAATCGAACCCTCGTAACTAGCTTGGAAGGCTAGCACTCTACCATTGAGTTACACCCGCATATTGGAGCGGAAGACGAGATTCGAACTCGCGACGTTCACCTTGGCAAGGTGACGCTCTACCACTGAGCCACTCCCGCATAATCAAAATTTCATTTTTAGACATAAAAATAACTGAATCACATTATACTTGCCTTCTTTAATTTAGCTCATATCTAATTCAGCATATTTATAATATTGGTGGCTCACCGGGGGATCGAACCCCGGACACCATGATTAAAAGTCATGTGCTCTACCGACTGAGCTAGTGAACCACATTAAAAACCTGGCAACAACCTA
>NZ_DJBA01000002.1:0-13265 GCF_002435615.1 Clostridium sp. UBA5988
TAGAATGACAAAAACATTATATGATCCAGAGGTTGAAAAGAGGGGAATAGAAAAGGGAATAGAAAAAGGAATAAAAAAGGGAATAGAAAAAGGAATTAATAAAGGCAAAGCAGAATTATTAATTAAACTATTATTAAAAAAGTTTAAAAATCTACCAGCAGAGTATGAAGATAAGGTAATGAATTTACCCATTAATGCCATTGATAAAATTGGGATGGATATTTTTGATATAAATTCTGTAGAGGAATTGGAAGAGTATTTTAAGATATAAATAATTAACATATTAAGTCTAAGCTAATAATTTTATAAGGTCACAATGCTATGTTGAAAAAACATAGCATTTTTATATTATATGAATTAAGATGCTGCAATCTTAACTTTTACTTCATCAAAGCCGCAATTCAAGAAAATGTTTTTAAGAAGGTCTATAGTGTCCACAGTAACCTTATCAAGGAAGCCGTCTTTGATTACCCTTTCTTCGGTCTTAGACTTTTCTGCTACAATTTCGCTTAACATATCATCCATAGTTAATTTATTAAATATGGAGTTCTTTTCATCAAATATAAAAACCTCATCTTCATTTACATTATGAGTAAGGATAGAACAAGGTGGAATAGTTATGGTAAGTATATTTTTATCTATAGAAAAAGTAGCAGCACTAAAATCTAGTCCAGCAGTAATATAGCCATTATATTTAATAACAAAGGATTTTTCAGTAAAAGGAATAGTAATATCCTTAAAGCTTAAGCTATTCTTCACAGAAATCACATTAGAGTAATCATAACGGGAAGTAGCCAGCTCCGATATGGATATAAGTTTTTCAGATACAAAATCACTCTTTTTCTCTAAATTATTTTTAGTAGTTAAAGAATTTATAAATAAACAAGCAACAATTATAGCTATTATAAAAATCATAATCTTAATCTTCTTAAAAAAGGAAAAGAACTTTTTAATCTTGGATTTTTTCAAAATAATCACCCCGCAAAATTATCTTTTTAATGTTTATGCTAAGGGAGTATATATTATGAATGTAATGAGATATAATGGTATAAAGTAAAATATTATCCAGGGGGTCAGACCCCATGACAAAATTATCCAGGGGGTCAGACCCCGTGACAAAATTTGGGATATAATCTCCCTTAAAAAAGAAAGGAAGTTTAGTATGTTTGAGTATATTAATGAAGAACTTATAGCTGCTAAGGAAAAAGTGTGGAGAAAAGAGAAGTTTGAGGGTATGATTAGGCATACGGGAGAAGCTCTTGAAAAGGAAGTAAATAGAAAGATAGAACTTGAAAAAGCTCTTAAACATGAGGATAAGGATGTTAAAAAGCTTGAATCTTTGAGTATTGCTAACATATTTTATTCTATACTTGGAAGTAAGGAACAGCAGCTGGATAAAGAGAGACAAGAGTTCCTTGCAGCAAAGTTAAAGTATGATGAATGTTGCCACTCAGTTCTTATGTTAGAAAAGGATCTTGAATCCTATAAAGTGTCATTTAACAATTTACTTGATGCAGAGGCTGAATATGAAGCAGTATTAAAGAAAAAAGAAGGGTTTATATTAGGTTTAAATAATGAGAACTCTAAAAAGTTACTTGAAATTGTGGACAAGATTCCTTCTATTGAAGCTCAGAAGAAAGAGTTACAGGAAGCAATAGCTGCTGGTGATGCTGCTAGAAATGAACTTCAATTTGTAGTAGATTCTCTTGAAAGTGCTGATGGATGGGGAACCTGGGATATACTAGGGGGAGGCCTTTTAGCTACAGCAGCCAAACACTCTGAAATTGATAAAGCTAAAGAGTATGCACAGAATACAAAAATTGCACTGATGAAATTTCAAAATGAATTAGCAGATGTGGATTTAGCAATGGATATAGATATAAATATTGGTTCTTTTGAAACCTTTGCAGATTACTTTTTTGATGGATTAATATCTGACTGGATTGTGCAATCAAAAATCAGTGATTCTTTAAAAAGTGTATGCAACGTTGTATATAATGTAGAGGACATAATAAAATCCCTTAGAGCAAAGCTAACTACTGTAGAAAATGAATTATCTTCAATAAAAGAGAATATGAAATCACTTATTGAAGAAGTGTAAATATTTGTAATGGGGTCAGACCCCAAGGAAAAAAATGTAATGGGGTCAGACCCCGAGGAAGAAATTTCCTCAGGTCTGACCCCGTTATTTTATTTATTTTAGGCAAGACTGAACTTAGTAGTTTGTCTTTGGGTAAGCTGTGCTCCGTATTTAGAAGCTAGAGAGCCTCCCTTACTAAGAA
This sequence comes from Clostridium sp. UBA5988, assembly GCF_002435615.1. Taxonomy (NCBI): domain Bacteria; kingdom Bacillati; phylum Bacillota; class Clostridia; order Eubacteriales; family Clostridiaceae; genus Clostridium; species Clostridium sp. UBA5988. Next base: position 2,283 of record NZ_DJBA01000002.1, read on the forward strand.
AAACATCCTTAGCAATTATGGTATCCATAAGAGTTGATACCTGAGGTTCAGTGATATCTTGCTTAACCCCTGAAATTGATAAATTAACTTTATCTCCACTGGCATTAATAAAAGTCATTAATAATGAATATTCCATAGTTTAATTTCCTCCTTTCTCTAGGATAAGTCACAGTTAATACTCGCGGTTACTATTAAGCATTAACTAATTTTGAAGTTTCATTTAAGTAACTATCTCTAGTAGAAGCACTTAAAACATCTTTAATAGCCTCAGCTACATCAAAAACATTTTGAGGGTCAACACTAGGTTTTACTCCAGAAAAAGTTTTTTTCTTATAAATTGTAGCTCCAGTCTTATCAGTTCCGTTTTCAACTTCAATATGAAAAGAAGTAGTGTTTAAAACTTTATCTACTGCCATTAAATTCACCTCCTTATCAGTGGTTTCAATGATTATATATGCACTTTGAAAAATAAGTGGAAAGTATAGATGATGAATAATTATAAAGTATTAATTCCATCCTTATTGAAAATAAAGTCATAGTAATTTCTAATTGCTGCATCCACAATGGTATTCATATAAACATTAACATTGGGATGAACAGCTTTAATTTCATTTAGCATTCTAGCAGTGGAATTTCTTATTTTATAACATCTCTGAGTATCAAAGAATTCACCATCTATGGGTGGCGTTATTCCAGGAGCTTCAGTTTTAACCTTGCGATTATCAGTAAAACTATCAACAGAAGGTGGTAGAGAAGTTACATTAGCTGTGGATAAATTCACCTTAGAGGGAGTATCTTTTTCAAAATTAAAGGATGATATGGGAATACCGGTGATGTCCTCACAGATGCCATTAAGTTCTTCCAAATCTTCTTCAGAATTAAATTCATCTATGGGATCATTAATTTTATTTTCTTTTTTCATGAGAAACCTCCTCGTATATTATTTAACACTAACTATATATGCTTTTATTAAGAAAATTCACTAAGGATAAGGGTTTTAAAAAGTTTTAGGATATAATTTACTGGGATTTCAATATATAAAATTGTAATCTTATGCAGTAAAATCATACTTTCATGTATTTTTATGGAATGTAAAACATTAAATGAATTATAATAAATTTAAGGCATATGAAAACCAAAAGGTTGTGCTAAAAAATGATGAAGGTTTGAATTTTGATTTTAAAGGGAAGAATAAAATAATTGATAATAGTGAGTTGAGGAGAATTAAGTATGAAAAATATAAGGAAAAAGAAATCCAAAGGAATTCAATTAAGTAGGAATATTTTCATTTTAGTTATAGCTATATTACATCAACCTATTAGTAAAATTATTGAAAATAGAAACCTATTAGTTGCTTTTAATTTAGCTTATTTATTGCTTGCCATATATTTTATTACCTTACTTTTGAAAGATATAGAGTATTCTAAAAGTAAAACTTAGTAAGTTATTTTAGAAAAGTTTAATAAAGCATTATAATTAGTAATTAACATACAGTGCTTATTAGAGAAAGCCTTGAAACCCCCATGAACACAACAAATAGTTAACTATTTTACTATTTAACTAGGTATATATATTACTATTTAACTATTTTTATATATCCATATTTATATATTTTTATAGGTATATAGTTTTCTAGCTATCTAGTTTCCTAGGTAAAATGTAGTGTAATTTAATGTGCGACTTTAATAATATAATTTAATGAAAATAAGATTTTTATAATTTGGTTTCGACTACGTTATTAAAAATAAAAGGCTGTGTATTTCACTAGAAACTTTAAGGGATGTCCATCAATATCCCCATAGCTTGTATATTCTATCACTGTAATCTTCAACAGAGCCAATTAAAAAAATAATATTGTATAAGTATTTTAGACAGTTCAGGATTAACTTCTGGGTTGTCTATTTTTTATTTTAATAAAATAATTTTCCACTTTTCCTTTAAATTGCTTATTTAGTATATAGAGATACTTATTTAAATAAGGATAGGAGAGAGAAGATTATGAAACATACAATTATGGGTTTTAGGCAGGATAAATTAATAAAATTTGGACTAGATATTATTGATGCAAGCATTCTTAGGTATTTCATTGATTTTAAAGAAAGTAATGGAATGAACACAAGGGAGGTAGAGGGACATATTTATTATTGGCTTCGTTATGATGCAGTTTTAAGAGAGTTTCCTATTTTTAGAATGAAGAAATGCACAGTTCAATCTAGATTTTTTAAATTGAGAGATGCAGGAATGCTTACTCATTTGGTGGTGAGGGAAAAGGGAACATACTCCTTTTTTGGCATAGGCGAAAATTATAAGGAGCTTATAACTAGAGAAGGAGCAGAGGCGGAAAACTCTAAGGGTATGGATGAAGAATCTAAGGGGTGTGGATTTAAATCTACAACAAATAATCCCTCTACTAAAGATTCATCTACTAAAATAAATAAAAATCTTCTTTTGGAGAAAAGTGCCTTTGAAATAATAGAGTATCTGAATTTGAAAACAGGAAAAAACTTTAGAAGCTCAACAAAGATAACTATTAGGCTTATTAAAGCAAGGATTAGTGAAGGCTTTACCGTAGAGGACTTTAAAACCGTTATTGATAATATGAAATATAAATGGACAGGCACCAAGTTTCAGCAATATTTAGTTCCTACTACTCTCTTTGGCAATAAATTTGAGACCTATCTAAATCAAGAAAGAAAACCAGAAAAGGAAAGTGACGGGAAATTTAAGAGGGGAAACATGGTTCTTAGCGATGAAAGAAATAAAGCTGAGTTAAAGGAAAAGTTAAAGAATATAGTTTTGAAGGAGGACATGTAGCATGGATATGGTGATGCCACATAGTCTAGAAGCAGAGCAGGTAGTCCTTGGGGTGCTAATTAACGATAAGGATAAAATTTATGAAGTGGAGGATATTTTAAACTTAGAAGATTTTTATTATGAAAATCATAAAATAATTTATAGGGGGATTTTAAATCTTAGAGCTAGGGAGATTAATATAGATTTAATAACCCTTTCCGAGGAACTAAAATCTAGGGAGGTTTTAGAAAAATGCAACGGTATAACATACCTTTCTAAGCTTTCTAGTTCTGCTGTGTACCTAAGTAATATAAGAAATTACTGTGAAATTATCATGGATAAAGCAAGCAGAAGAAGGGTTATAAAAGCTTGCAGAAAAGCCATTGATGAGAGCCATGGAGAGTTCCTTGTAGACCAAGTGGTGGAAGAGTTAGAGGATAATATTCATAAAGCCTATAGCAGTGCAGCCATGGAAGATATGGAACCCATTATGGATACACTGGAGAGTACCATAAGTCACATTGAAAAAAGATACCTAGATAAAAGGGCCCTTGAAGGTATTTCCACGGGGTATAAGGACCTAGATGAAGTAACCTCGGGCTTAAAATCTGGAGAACTAGTTATTATAGCTGCAAGACCATCCATGGGAAAGACAGCCTTTGCTTTAAACCTTGCCCAACATGTTTCCAAAGAGGCAAAGGTGGGCTTATTCTCCTTAGAAATGCCAAAGAACCAACTAATGCAAAGAATGCTTTCTGCCAGATGCTTGATTTCTCTAAAAAATATACAGAGTGGAAATTTAGAAGAAGATCACCTAAATAAGCTTATCATAGGAGCCTCAGAACTTTCAAAGAGAAAAATTTTCATAGATGACACATCAACTACACTTCCAACCATAAGAGGAAAGGCAAAGACTTTAAAGCAAAAGGAAGGTTTAGATGTGATAATAATAGATTATCTTCAGCTCATAGAATCTGTAGGGGTAAGCTCATCAAGAGAACAAGAAGTTGCAAAGATATCAAGGGAGCTAAAGGCAATGGCAAAATCCTTAAAAATCACCGTAATAGCATTAGCTCAACTCTCCAGGGCAGCAGAAAGTAGAAATGATCCAAGACCAATGCTATCAGACCTAAGAGAATCTGGCTCCATAGAACAAGATGCAGATATGGTGCTCTTTCCTTACAGAGAAAGTTATTATGACACTGAAAATAAAGATAAAAATAAAGAGGAAGAGGAGGAAGCACCTAAGGAAATCATGGAAATTATCATAGGTAAAAATAGAAATGGTGAAGTGAGAAATGTAAATCTAGGATGGATTGGAAAGTACCAGAGAGTGTTGGGGCTTCAGTAGATAAAAGCTCTTAAAAAATATAAGAATAAATAAATAAGATCTTGAAATTTTTCGAAACCCATAGAAATAAATGGAATAATATCGAATTTTAGGTACAAAATTGAGCCTTTTGTGCATTAAAGGTTTAAGTAAAATTTAACATTAGTTACAATAGTAACAAGTGATTAATATGTAATTCCTTATATTAAATCTAGGCTAAACAATTATGTGAAGATAATGTGCGCACATTATTATATTAGAAATGTATACTATTAAGTTGATATGATAAATCACTTAATACATAACAGGATTATTGGTGATTTTAGATTTATATAATATTATTACTTGATACTTATTTAATTAAATTATATAGTAAAAGGAGTAGAATTTATTATGAAATTAAAAAATAAAATATCTAAAGTAATTTTAACAGCTATGGTATGTTTGACCGTAACCTCTTTTGGTATGATTACTGCAGAAGCAGCTGGAAATTATACAGATACATGGTTTGACTTCAACTATAATGGAGATGGTAGTGATGTATGGACAGAGGATAGACCTAAATTGGACAAAACCTCTTCATATATTTATAATTGTAATTCAGATGTTGGAGTAAAAGTTAGTGTATATGGTAATAACAGAAATGATAGTTCCATAGGTGTAGATTGCTCAATAAATCCATTTCAACAAGTAAATGTTGGACAAAGTGCATATTTGAAAAATTGGGTAAAAGAAAGGAAATATAAATATGGTAGCCTTTCATTAAGTCCGAATACACATTCTAGATGTCATCTTCGAGGAAAATGGAGTCCAGATAGTATATAATTTCTTATGTAACTTTAAATTTAAAGGTAGAAATAGTATTACATATTATTTCTACCTTAACCTTTATTAATATAGAATTTAAAAATAGAATAGAAGAAGGTGGAACTTTGAAAAATTTATTTAAAATTGAATTTAAAAGAGCCTTAAAGAGTAAATCTATGCTATTTGCTTTAGCTATAGGTAGCTTTATAACGATATCTTATGTGATTCAATTTGTTATTCCAGCCTCTATGGGGATAGATGAGGTACTTCAATATAATAAATCTAAAATGTATTGTCCACCAACGATTTTTGTTGGGTGGATAGGAAATGCTGGCTATAGTATGCATAACTTTTTATTTTATATGCTACTTCCTATATTAGCTACCATTCCTTTTGCAGATTCATTTTTCTTAGATAAAAAAAATGGATATATAAAAAATGTGCTTATAAGAGCTAAGAAGCGAGATTACTATATATCTAAATATCTAGCTACATTTATTTCTGGTGGACTTGCTATAGTAATACCGTTATTAATAAGTCTTATTATAACTGCTATGTTTTTACCATCATATCCACCACAAGCAAGAGAAGGATATTTAATCGGAGCTGCACAAATGTGGGGAGAGCTATTTTTTATTCACCCATTTATTTATATATTAGGATATCTAATTATAGATTTTATTTTTAGTGGATTTTTAGCTACTATAGCTTTATCCATCAGTTTAGTAGTAGAATACAGATTTATGGTAATAATTGCTCCATTCTTAATTTATTTATTCTTATATTCATTATTATCATCTTTGGGATTAAATAATTATGAACCACTTTATTTTCTACAACCAGGTTATGGAACCTGTGATTATAGAATAATTTTATATGAAACTTTATTATTAGGGATTATAACTTCCACAACATTTTTAATTAGTGGGGTGAGAGAAGATATATATTAAGTGTAAATTATGGACAAAAGAGTTTATGAGAAATATTAAGTCTAATTTTTTATGGGTAATAGTATACATGATCATCGTAGCATCATTAACTTTTCTATATTTAAGACACTCAATGAAAGTTTCTTTGTTAGGTGGATTTAAATTTACATTAGCTGATTATTTTGTAGATGTATCGGGAACATTATTTTTTGGCATTGAGTTAATGATTGTTAATGTATTCTTGCTGTTGCACCTATTTAAAAATGATTTTTCTACTATGTTTGTATTAAAGCAAAAGAGTAAAAAATTACTTTGGTTAAAAGAAGTGTATAAAAGTATACTGTTCTCCTTATTTTCAACTATATATTTGCTACTATGCACCTATGGGGTAGGTGGTTTATTGTGCAGTAGCTATATAAATTGGGATAGGAGAAGAAGTATTTTCTTTGGAGAAACCAATATGATCTGTAGTGATATTAAGTTTATTAATGTTGTAATGGCATTTTTCATAATATCTTTTATTAGAATACTTGTTATAACTTTATTAACTATGCTTATTTATTGGATAACCAATAAAAGTAGTATCTCTCTCATTGTAATTATTACAGTGGGAATAGTCGATTATTATTGTCCTATATTTTATAGACTTATAAGTATTTATTATACAAAATGGGTAAATCCCATTAACATGGCTATAGGATTAATCTATGGGATTTTTTTAATGATTTCTATTATATATGTGGGTATGTTCAAAGCTGACAGAAAGGAATTTTTAAATGAATAGTTTTAAAGGAGAAAATAAGTCAAGTTTTTTAATGCAAATAAAGCATGACTATTACATGGGAACTATTAAAAGATGGAAAAAGTATGCTGTGGTATTAATTATATTTATATTACTATGTGCTAATTTTCAAAGGGGATTAATAATCAGTAGAGAATATGATAATTTCAAAGAGAAACCAACCTTTAGTAATTACATTATTGATATATATAAGGGTGTTGATATTTCTAATAGAGTAGATAATAAAGAAAAAATTGAAATACCACCGGGATGGGTTTTATTAAATATATTTCTTTCAATAGTGATAGGTTATTATCCACTGAATGATTTAAAAGAATATGGAACTCAAATATTAATACGTTCAAAAAAACGATGGCAGTGGTGGCTTAGTAAATGCCTTTGGATTATGGGAAATGTTCTTATTTTTTACGCAATAGGGTATATAGTTATTGCAATGTTTTCTCTGATTAATGGTGAACTATCGTTAACTCCTAATCATAAGGTTAGTTTAGCTGTTTTAAAGTTAGATACTTCTAGTTTAGCAGCTAAGGAAGTGTTTAGTGCTTGCTTAATCTTACCCATAGTCACATCTGTAGCCCTTTCTCTAATGCAACTTACCATAGCAATGTTTAGTAATTCAATATATAGCAATATTTTTATTATATCTTTGCTAATAGTCTCGATGTATTATTGTAGTCCTATTTTAATGGGAAATTATTTAATGTTGTTACGAAATAGTTTAATGGTAGGTATAAAGGGAATTGAAACATCAACTGGTATAATACTCAGCATGGCTATATCTTTTATATCAATAACATTAGGGATTTTTAAGTTTAAAACTTATGATATTATAGGAAAAAGTAACTAAGCGTAAAAGGAGATAATATGTATATTGAAGTTGAAAATTTAACTAAGATAATTTCTAAAAATACAGTTTTAAGCAATATAAATATAAAAATGGAACAGGGTAAAATTTATGGGCTAAAAGGAAAAAATGGTTCAGGAAAGACTATGCTTATGAGAGCAATTTGTGGACTTATGATTCCTACTGAAGGAAAGGTTATAATTGATGGAAAAGTTTTAGGTAAAGAGCTTTCTTTTCCTGAAAGTATTGGAGCATTAATTGAAAGCCCTGGTTTTATATCTAATTATTCAGGATATAAAAATCTAAAGATACTTGCAGATATACAAGGGAAAATTAGTGAAGAAAAGATAAAACAGACTATTTCATTAGTGGGATTAGATCCTGAAGATAAGAAGAAATTCAAAAAATATTCACTAGGAATGAAGCAAAAATTAGGAATTGCAGCAGCTATTATGGAAGATGCTAAAATTATTGTATTAGATGAACCTACTAATGCACTAGATGAAAACAGCATCAAAAACCTTGGTGAAATACTTCGAGATCTTCGTGATAAAGGAGCCTTAATAATAATATCTTGTCATGATAGTGAGGAGTTAAGTTATCTATCAGATGAAATATTTTTTATAGAAAATGGAGAAATGAAAAAACATATAAAGGTGAAGGAGGAGGTAAAATTAAATGAAACAGAGAAGTAAGAACTATATAATTTTAGGCTTAGTTCTTATTTTAGTAGGTGTATGTTTTATGAGATTTAGATATATAAATAATAAATATCCTGAAGCACCACTAGAAAAATTTACTTTAAATGAAACCTTTGACTATGAAGGAGTTCAGTTAAGTGTAGAAGAATCAAAAATTGTAAATGATGATGAACTTAAAATAATATATGCGTCTATAGAGGATCCATTCCCTGATGAAGAAAAGAAGGCTATTTTTGTAAAAGTTAACTTTAAGAATAATAGTGAGGAGACTAAAACTATAGAGGTTTATGAATTTGAGGCGGAATCAGTAAGTTGGCATAATGGACTGAGTTTAGAATTATTTAAAGAAGTTAATAAAGAAGATGATGCAAGTCCTGTAGTAGAATTAAAGCCTGGAGAAGAAAAAGAATTAATATTACCCTACTCTATGATTGAAAGGCATTTTGATAAAGAAACATGGAAAGAATTGAAGAATAGAAAATTTTATCTAACGTTGGAAATGTATCCGGTAAAAAGATGCGTAGAACTTAATTTTAGTTAGAAAGGTAGGGTATAAAGTTGAATAGAAAAACAAAACAAGGAATTGTTATTGCATCTATGATAATTATGGTTGTTATTATTGGTGTTAGTGTATTTAAAAATGATGAATTATTTCCTAAGTCTAACTTATGGAGTAACAAAAAAGAAACAAAAGAAGGTACAGAAACCAAAGAAAATGCTGAAATTAAAGCAGAAGAGAGTTTAGCTGCAGCTAACGAATTTGAAGCTGATAAAACCTTTGAAATGGGTGAAGATGTTCTCACTGTTGATCTTACATTTAAAGTTAACTCAGTAGAAAAAACAAAAGAAAAAAAACAATTTCCAAATCCTCCAGATTGGGATGAAATTGTTACAGATGAAAAAGGAAACTTAATAAATGATATGTCATATGTCATTGTTAATGTAACTATTAAAAATAATAGGGAGACAGAAAGAATGTTTCCACTTAATTCATGTTGGTTAGATGTAATAGATGATAAAAATGAAATATATAATTATCAATGTTGGATGTCTAGCAAATTAGAAGACTTTGATAAAAAGGATTATTTTGAATATAACTTCCAGCCACAAGAAGAATATACATGTGATTTAGTATATATAGTAGAAGATGAAAAATTACAATATAATAATCAAATTTTTGATATAAATATTTCAGGAGTTGTTGGTTATGATGATGATTCACGATATATAAAAATAAAGTATTGATGATTATAAAATTATCATTCTTTTGCAGAGATAAAATATAATTTAAAGAGAAAGCTACAGGAGAAGTCATTGAAAGTTGGGATTCTTTAGCACTAGGCAAGGATAGTAATAAATAAAAAATGTAAGCAAGTAAGATTTTGAGACAAGTATTACTCTAAAACTTACTTGCTTTTTTATTATGTTAAATTTGCATAGGTAAAAATAGAAATGGTGAAGTGAGAAATGTAAATCTAGGATGGATTGGAAAGTATCAGAGAGTGTTGGGGCTTCAGTAGATAAAGGCTCTTAAAAAATATAAGAATAAATAAATAAGATCTTGAAATTTTTCGAAACCAATAGAAATAAATGGAATAATATCGAATTTTAGGTACAAAATTGAGCCTTTCGTGCATTAAAGGTTTAAGTAAAATTTAACATAAGTTACAATAGTAACAAGTGAGTAACATGTAATTCCTTATATTAAATCTAGGCTAAACAATTAAGTAAAATAATGTGCGCGCATTATTATATATTTATAAAATATCAGGTGAAGGTCATGGAGGAGCAGTATCATCAGGAATTTGGAGTACTAGGGGAGTTTGGAGTCCAGATTCAGTTGGAGGAAATTAAAAAAAATAAGTTTATGCTATACCAGCTAAAACTGGTATAGCATAATTCTGATAGGAGAAGTTTATGATAAAGATTGAGATAAAAAGATTATTTAAAAGAACATCCTTTTATGTAGCTCTTTTAGTAGGAATAACAATAGCTTCTTTTGAAGTTTTTAGTAATAATCATATAAGATTAAGTTCACAGGATTTTATAGACTTTTCAAATGGAGCTTATAATAATTTAATGTTATATAATATTGGAAAGTATGTACGAATGCTTCAAATGTTATTCCCATTAATTGTTACTGTTGCTTTTGCAGATGCTTATTTAGAAGATGTAAAAAGCGGTTTTATAAAAAATATAATCACAAGATATGACAAGAAGAAGTATTTAATTAATAGGTTTTTGGTAAATTTTGTTGTCAGTGGATTAATTATAAGTATTCCATTTATAATAAATTATATGTTATATGCATCTTTTATTCCTAGTATAGAGCCGAAAGTATTTTTTAGTTCATCAGTTGTAGAACCAAGAGATTTTTTACCCTATATATACTTTAACTTTCCATTATTACATGTATTTTTAAGAATTTTCTTGTTATTTATATATGCAGGAACCTTTAGTAGTATTGCCTTAGCTGGTAGTATATATTTTAGAAATAAATATGTTATTACAATTATTCCTTTTATAGTTTATATAGCAATGGATGTTATAATCACTATGGTATTAAACTATAGATATTCTCCAATGATATTTTTATTTAGACCTACGGGGTATAATCATATATTTATAGCTATTCCACTTATACTAATCATAACTTGTTTTTCCATATTTATAAATGGAGGAATGAAAAATGAGCTTATTTAATAATTTAAAAAGAGAAATTAAGAATAAAAAAAAATATTTTATTTTAACTACAATATTTATCCTGAATTATTCAC
>NZ_DJBA01000049.1:0-19776 GCF_002435615.1 Clostridium sp. UBA5988
ACCACACTTTACACTATCAAATCAGCGATGTCCTTAGATCATCGCATAATATTTCAGGGCAGCCTTGATAGCATCTTCTTTCTCTTTCGGGCATTGCGGAACTCTTGCATTTTCTGATTTTGGAAGATTATAGTTTTCTCCCACTTCAATTCCACATTTGCGTTTTACCTGAGAAATATATAAACTTGAAACCTTCAAGCCAAATTCTTTCAGCACATAATCTTTGATTTCCTGATAGGTTGCTTTCAACTCGGCACTGGTGGCATCCAGCTCGTCCAGGTCTAAGTCGATCTCTATCGTGTCATCTGGTTTTTGTTGGGACAAAAGAACAACCGTCTCAACATGCGTTTTGGCAATAAGATGATACTAATATGCATAACTTAACTAAATATAATCTCTTAAAGAACCATTAAACTAGTAAAATATTCTAATTACCATTACTTTTTATCATATCTAAAGTTTTTATATAAACAGTATCATACTCACTTCTGCTTATATCTAGTACACCTGACTTTAAAAATTCATTGTAATCTTCAAGGCTTTGTTCTATATAAATATCTGGTTCTGTATGAATTTCTTCATTAACTGTACCATCTTCATTAAAAGTTATTGCAGGTGGAATACTAAATACAAGTTTGCTATTTGGTAAGACTTCCGGTACAGAACTTAATCCTGTTCCATCTCCTCCTGTAGTTGTGCCTATAATTCTAGCTAAATTTTTCTCTTTAACTTTATTAATAAAGTTTTCAGATGATGAATAAATCTCATCGTCAACTAATATATAAAGATTTCCTTTATATTTAATAGAGTTTTTATTAGGTTCCAAAGTTTCTTCTAACTTAACTGCTTTAAATCCTGATAAATCATAATTGTTTTGCGGAATTTCCTTTAGTTCTATCTTTTGTAAATATCCCATAGCTTTGTTAGAATAAACTTTTTCTTCCATGTAATTAGTATCTCTAAGACAATGATAATATTTAAATTTAACAGGCTTATCTATTAAGTTAGAAATTATAAAGTCACCATAACTTTCTTGTCCTCCACTATTGCCTCTTATATCTATAATAATATTTTTTACATTCTTATTCTTATTAAAGAAATTCCCAATTATTATGTCTTCACCATTTTCAAGGGATGTTCTGTCAAAGCTCTTTACTTTTAGGTATGCTACTTGTCCATCTTCCATTACATCTGTAATTACATTAGGTTCATCCTCATTACCCTCTGAAATATACCATTTTACAAATTCCTCAGTCCTTTTAAAAAAATTAATACTGCTACTGTTTTTTTCATCGTTATACAAAAACTCTATTTCTAAGGGCTCATTATCGTATTTATAAATTTCATTACTATAAAAAACATTTCTTCTAAAATCTTTTTTCAGATATACCTTATTTTTAAGTTCCAGTATATAATTATTAATCTTCTTGCCATTTATAGATGTTATAATACTGCCTACTGGTACACTTCTATTTTTTGATTTGCAAACCACATATTTTCCCTCAACATACCTCCACTTTATATCTGGAATGTAAAATTCTTCATCGTATAAGTTTTTGAAATAATTAAGCCTTTCCTTGATACTTTCATCTTTCATATCAAAGAAGTATCCAATACTAGAATGTGAATTTTGCAATGAACATAATGTTTCATTAACCTGTTGAAAAAATTGCAAATCATTTTTCGATGCGGCTATTTTATCTATAAATTCTTCATTATGCTCTAAAAATTTATAATTTAATACTCTTTCCTTTAATTCAAAATAAGGATAATTTTCTACCAAGAAATCCAATAAAAATATAGCATCTTCTTTATAGTTTTTATACTTATGATAATCCTTATATCCATAAAAACCACATACAATTAACATCATAAATATTAAAATTAATGCCGTATATCTTTTATTATTCATATTATCTCCTTTATACTTTATATATTTATCAAAAATAATTTACTCTTTTTCATATAACTTCAAAGCCTGAACGTGAAGCCAATTTCTTTACAGTTAATTTTCAAAAGGTACTTAAAGAAGCTGTCGCTAAACATATAAATTTAAACTAACAAACTTGGGTAGTTATTATTGCTACCTCTTTTTTTATATAAAGCAGCCTACCGGCTAAAAAATTATTAATAAAATGCTGTTTCTCCATTTGTAAAGTGATTTCATAGGAATAATCTGACGTAAGTTATCAGCTAATAATAAAAATACACTGATGTTTTAATTAGCTATAATTTGACGTTTAACAATAAGAATCTAACTGCTCTATTTATTTCTGTAAGATATTCTAAATTTAAATGCTTGTACTCTTCAAATATATCCCTTCCTGAAAACTCAAATTCAAGCTGTCTTTCTATTTCAGGTGCATGATATTTAATCATCTTATATAGATTAATAAGCTCCTTATCTATATCATTTATTATTTCTGTTTTACTAGGTTGTTTTCCAAAATAAACCCATCCAGCTCCAAAGAATAACTCTATATAACATTTATGATCTGGAATCATTTCTATTATTGTTTTTCGCAATCTAGACTTCCCTCCAACCCTACATATTGGTGGTTTTAACATATTACCACTACCTTTACATTAAATATGCTCTTATTGTAACGAACATATTTTCGTATGTAAAGTATATATTATATTTTTACCTTTATTATATTATGCATATACAACTTACTTTAAAGATTTATAATTTATTGGGGTTCATCCTAAATATGTGCTTATGAAAAGAAAAAAGGTAGCATTAATGCTACCTAAGCAATGGTACCAGTCTAAATCGTTATTCTCTCAGTTTCAATTTTGAAATACTTGCAATTTTATTATATATCATCTATAAAAATTTGATATTTTCAAAAATCTACTTTATCCAAATTTAAAAATGATATTACTCAAATTCAATATCTTCGTTGATTTTCTGATTAATATCAATTCTAGTTTTAATATCTACAGTATTCACTAGCCATCCATTTAAAGTACAATTTTTAATAAATTCATCAATTCGATTGATGCCATTAATTTCTCTTATTGTAACTATAACACCAAAGCGAATTCCAACACCGTCCTTAGGATCTAGTCGGTTATTTGTTTTTATCTCCATTCCCCAATTTTTGTTAGTATATGATTTTTTGGGTTTCATTCTATCTTTAGGTTTCTCTGCAACATATTTTACGTTATCCCACTTTCTAAACCTATCTCTTGCTTCACCTTCTAACAAGTAGTTTTTCTCAGTATTCATGATTTCTTCTTGATTTTGTTTATCATTGTTTATTTCATTCATTTTTCCATCATCTTTTATTCTGCCAAAATGAAGATTAAGTTCTGTATTGGTATAGTCAACACCTTGTGTTCTATCACATATTGGGAAATAACACATTGTAGCCTTTGCGATATAAGGGTATTTATCATCTTTTAATGGAATAGGAAAATTATAATTATAAGTATTCCATTTTTCACTTACATCAGATACTAAAAACTTGATTTCATCCTCTCTCGTTTGTATAATATCAGTTATTTTAATAGGAACAATACCATGACCATATAATGCCACCTCTTCTGGATCAGGCTTTTCATTCCAATCTCTAGCTGCATCTATAATCAGTGCTTTTGCTATTTCTCTATTTAATCCTAAGACATCTATTAAATAGGATAGTTTTCGAGCAATCCATGGTGCTGCAAAAGAAGTTCCTGCAACATATGCTACACCTAATGGTTCACAAACTCTAATATACTGTTCTTCACTTCCACCATAATAACTTATATCTGGCTTAGCAAAAAATGATAGAGCCAATCCCTTTCTTGCATATTTAGGTGATAATCCACTTTGGGTAACAGCATTTACTACCATACTATTTATCGAATCTGCTGGTGATCCTATTTTTGAAACATCTACACTAGGTTTATTAGTTCCTGCAACAACAAAAATCACATCATTTTCATATTGGATTTGATCCAATATTGAAGCTTCAGCAGATATGAAATTATCATTAATCTCCTGATTGCTACCAAGAGAAATGTTCCACACTTTAATGTCCCTATTTGATGCCACAATTTCTTTAATCTGCTTGGCTATGGTAAATGAAGAGAAACGTGAACCAATTGCAACACCGAAATGTCTCACCTTGAATCTACCACATCCATCATCCAACCATGGATTTAATTTTGAACCATCAACAATAATAGAAGATACTGCTGTACCATGGCGATAATCATCTGAATCTTTTGGTAAGTTTTCATCCACCATATCATGATATTCTACCCATTCATTGAAATAAACTCGATTATCAAACAATGTATCTATTACTCCTATTGTTGGCTCAATAGTTGGAGATGGTATGCCCATTGTATTTTGTTGATATTCTTTAATAAAGTCATCTGGTGTTAACTCTGCTAAATCTTCTGTTGCCATTGCAACAAGATATGGGGCTCTTTCAAATAAATATTTTGATTGATTTTCATCTAGAAATACTGTTTGATTGTCTAATATTCGACTACTCAAAATATCTATACCTATATTTTTGAGCAATGTTTTTGCATCAACACGAGTATCATATAAAGTGATAATGCTTTGCTTTAATTGCTGATTTGCTTGTTCTATTTCAAAATCATCAATGTATGAAGTATCCGCAATCACTTGTTTAAAACTCGATTTATTGGTTGAAAAACTACTAAATGAAATTTTTCCCAATACCTTATTATCATCAAAAATAGTTTTATCAATACTTCCACTAAAATGAGTATTCAATACTTTTTTTACTTTAGAAATAAGATTAATACTATTATCTAAATCAGAAATATCTAGAAAATAAGTGATAATGTGTTTATTCATATCTGCATTAAATTTTGCACCTACAATCGCCAAATTAGACTTTTCACCTTTAAATAGCCCTGAAATCCTGTTGCTTTTTGCAACTATTTTATTGTAATGTACACTAATCAAAATGCCTGGAAAAGGCTTTTTTTCTGTCTTCCAAAACTGTTTTATTTGCTCTATTTGAGATTGCAATTTATCTAAGTGAGTGTCAGTGACTATTTTCTTACTATTCATTGCAGCACCACCGCCACCCCCTTGCTTTGGAGCTTGAACAAAACGTTTGCCTTTTAATTCCAGTATATTATTCATTATCACTTTCCTCCTTATTCAATTTTCTAGATACAGCACTCTTTGATTCACCTTTTAATTTTTCTATTTCTCTTACAGTAAACCCCTGCAAATGCAGATTATCTATATTGGTTTGCTCAATATTACCAATCAGACTATTGTATAATCTTCTTAAATAATCATACTCAGCATTTACATCACTAAAAGCTAATGCTGTTTTGATAATATTTTTCAATTCTCCAGGATAAGGCAATTCAAGTGCGGTTTTTAATATCTTTTTGAACAGTCTTGTATCCTTTGAAATTCCCTTGAAGTTTTTTACAAAAGATGAAAAGTAATATTCTGCAACTTCTATTAAATCATCTTTACTGTAACGATTAAAATTAATCACTGCATCAAATCTTCTTATTAATGCCTTATCAAAATTTGAATATAAGTTTGTAGTTGCAATAATAACTATTTCTTTATTTAAATCTACTAATCTATCTAACTCCCTTAAAATGGTAGAAGTAACTCTTCCCATTTCACGCACATCATTACTATTAACTCTATCCATAGCTATAACATCAATTTCATCAAATAGAATCACAATTTTATTCTGATGTGGAATCATACTTATCTCCGAGAATACATTTGCGATATTTTTATTTGTTTGACCTAATTTGCTATCAATAATATTATCAAAATCTACATAATATAGTGTTCGTTTGAGTAATCGAGCTACATGTTTAGCTGCCTCCGTTTTCCCACTCCCTGGCAACCCTTCAAATAAAAACTTATTTATTCCTATGTTATGATTAACAGCATTTATAATCCCTTTAATATCATCTGAAATTTCGATTGGCAAATTAAGTGGATCCATGCCCCTTGTATCAAGTTGTTTCAAAAATTCACTTTCAAAGTCACTTGCTTGAGGTGTGTATAAATTCGATTCCGCAATTAATCCCATAATGTATTCTGCCAACTGATAGTCTCCTATACTATCAAAGTATCTAGCTATACTTATTGCTTCATTTCTAAACGAATTTTCATTTTTCTCAACATGATATTTTATTAAATTCAATACATTTTGCTTTTTCACAAAAATACACCTCCAATTCTCTCTAAATTAATTATATCATATACTGGGACAAAAATATATACAAATGGGACTAAATTAATTTTTAATACAAAATAAAGCGAATCTCTCCTTTACTTGGGTAAGCCATAAATAGACAACAAGGATTTTTCATATCTCCAGTATAGTCCTCTAAATTCTTAACCCAATCATAATAATTTAAACATCTCCATTTTACAGCTACTCTACTAAATAAATCAATTTTTTCTTTGAAGGTTTTTATGAAGGTGTAGGCTCTGGTCTCGATTGTGTACCTCCACTTGAATATACAGAATTACCATGGCTATCATATATATATACCCTTCCCAATCTTTAATCCTTATTTTATCCTCTTCAATTTCAAATACATCACTACCATCTTGTGTAGTAAATATATCTCTTGCAATGTGTATGTGTTATCAACTTCAATATTGATATTATACTTTTCACTTGATACCCTCATCATCTATCACTTCCATACTCTACATTTATTGGTTAATTTTTTTAGATATTATTAACTATTCATAACACATTAATGGATATGAACCATACCACGTTGCATTATCATACTTATCTCCTGTTAAATCCATTCAGGAAATAGTATACCAGTTTGGTATTTGTCTATTAAAATTATCATAATGACCAAATGATTTTTTACATATTTTAACCATATTATAAATATCTTTTTGTCCAAACTTCTCAGCCCATTTTATTGAATATAGTGAGGCATGTGCTACATATACTGCGTGAATTCCCCAAAAATCTTCTGGAACATTATCATCAAAATAAGCATCAATCTGTCCTTTACAATATGGAATACTCACTTCTGTTCCAAAACTCTCGAGCTTATAAAATTCTTCATAGGGATCTCCAATTTCCCAACGGTTAAAATCTATTACACCAATTTTCCCTTCAGGTGTCAGTATCAAATTTCCAGGATGAAAATCCCCATGTTGATAAACAGGCGGCTTCGACCATATCTTATCAAGATTATCATTTATAAATTCAAGTGCAACTTCATCTCCAGCAATTCTCACATTAGAATCAATATATTTTTGGATTTGAATTTTCTTCTTAGGAACTTTTGTATTTGATGGAATTTCAGCATCAGGTACTTTAAGACCATGTATTTTTCTTAATATATCCCCTGCTTCCCGACCTAACAAATATTGTTTATCTTGTTCAAGTTTAGGTAATGCAAGTTCTAAATCTTCACCTTCAACCCAAGTTAACAATATATAGACATTTTGATTCTCATTACATACCCCAAAACTAACTGGTTCTGACATTATAAATCCTAGGTTTGTATATTTACAAATAACCTCATACTCTTTTTTCTTCGCCTCATATTTATCTATATTAGAAATCCTCAAAACCAATTTTTGATTATCCACTGTTTCAATATAATATTTTATATCATCAGACCAGCCTCTATTGATTTTCTCAACTACACACCACTTATCATGATTTATAATTTCTTCAAACAATTCAATTCCCCCCCTATTTTATCCCTCTCTTGATATACAGTTTAAACTTATTCATTTATAACCAATGAAATAGAAATATTTACTCACCTATAATTGGCTCAATCAAATCCCAAACTTCCCCTCCATCACCAATGTCCCCAGTTATTACACTTTTTCTCCCATCAATATATTTAACCTGAACTTCATAATATCTTCCACTTTAAAATCTTTCACTGACCACCTATGATTGCAGCATAAACACCCATAATCTGGATAGTTACCTGTTACAAGGCAACCTCCTAAAATAACTTCTTTTCTTTCATAGGCTTCCATAGCTTCATAAGATGGCATTCCATAGTATATAGACCTTCTTTTTGCACGCTTGTAATTAAATTCACATATTCATCTATATAATTTCACTTCATATCCTAATTGTTGTCCTTTTTTTAATTTTAATAACTCATTTATAAAATAGAAAAATTGATAGTCAGTTCCTATTATTTTTGTGTCTACTGAAGTTAAATCATATCTTTTTCTCTCTGTATTCATCAAAACATCACTCACTCTTTATTGATAAAATCTAATCATTGCTAATTGAATATATTTACAATAATTATAACATTAATAGCCATAATATAACATTAATTACGCTAAAATACTTATATGATTTAGAAACAGACTTTCCAATAAATTATAAAAAATATTTATAAAGAAAAAAACTATGAAGTTATAATTAAAAATCAATCTACTTCATAGTTTTATTATCACTTTCAGTACACTCCAATACTTGTGTACATCCTTTTAAATTACCAGTTAATTCCTTCATATCTTCAATTACTTTCAATAATCTCTCTTCATTCATGATAATAACTCTCTCCTTCTACATTGAAAATAATGTCCATTCTCTCTATAATACCAATCAACATCATCTATAAATTTATTCAAATACTGATTATTATCTATGGTGTAAATACTCTTCCCTGTATTTAGTATATTTATTTTTATAAATATATCTAAGGTTTCACTGTTTAAATCTACAACATCAATTCTACGCTGAAGAAGATCTTCTAAAAATAATTCAAACCTCAAAATTTTACTTATGGAAAGCTTTAATGTACCTAAAACTGCAATGTCAACATCATACTCTTCAGTAAAATCTTCATTAATAGTACTTTCAAAAAGTAAGACATCACTCACTGCTAAATTGCTAACATAGGTCTTGAACTACTCTAGACTCTCAACTAATACTTTTTCCCCTATTGCTATTTCCTGATTAAATATAACTAGGTATATTAATTACCTATTATCCTTTTCTATTCTCTTTGTAACACTACATTAGCTAAATTCATGTAAAAATCCTGTTCTTCTCTTGTTGTAGCTTTTTTGAATAATTCCTTTAACTCCCTGTATGAGTAGGTAAGAAATATATCATATAAAGTTTCTTTTTCTGTATTCATCTCAATTTCCTGTATTCTTTAATTACTTTCAATATAACGTGCCACTTGCTCTCCACATTTTTTGCATTTTCCTTTTAAGATAATTCCATATAGACCATCATCATGAATTATGAATTCATCTTTTAAAGTAGTTACACCACAATTAGGACAAAATACATTGGCCATTAATATATTTCTTCCATGTTCAGGAATAGCTCTCCACTTCTTAATTGCATTTAAGTCCGAAACAGTATCTTTTTTAGTATCTCTGTTCATCATTATAATTTCCTTTATAATATGCATCATTACATTTACAGCATCTTGCTCTTTATATTTAATTCTGGCACAACTTTTGCCTAGTGATGTAGAATGCATCTCTGCTTTAAAAATTTCTAGGACTCTTACTTCATCTGTATAAAAAGAAAAATAATTTTTCTGTGCTGCAAAAGCAATATAAAAATTATGACCCTTATAGGTTGGCATCTTGTAATCAAAACACTCTTGTAATTGGGTTTCTTCTCTCATAAATATTACAAGCTTCTCTAGCCATTCCCTTTTTATACCCTCAAATTGATTAATATATTCATGTATTGTATTCATTATATTACCCCATATCTCTGATTAGTATTTATCTCATTGTATACTAAACTAATCATAATTTAAACCTTCATCTAACACATCATGATTCAATTAACACTACTATTATTCAAGATAAACCTAATCTACAAATTGGAATTTGTCTTTCTAAATATTTTGCCTAGCCACTCTGCATGGATTACCATATGCAACCTTATTAGATGGAATATCTTTTGCAACAACACTTCCTGCACCTATTACAACATTATCTCCAATTTTTACTCCTGGCATTATGATTGCTCCACCACCAATCCAAACATCATTGCCTATAGTGACAGGTGCTGTTTGCGTTTTACAAAATTGAAAAGTTCCATCTTCTTTAGGCTCACCAAAACGTTCTCTTGCATTTACAGGATGAAATGCCGTATATATCTGAACATTTGGCGCAATCAATGCATTATCTCCAATAATAATTTTATTATCATCTAAAAAAGTACAATTCATATTAACTTCGCAATTATTTCCAAAATAAATATTATTTCCATAGTCAACAAAAAAAGGTGCAGTAATCCAAAGATTTTTTCCTTTACTACCAAGCAAATTATCAAGAATATTGTTTTTTGTATATGCATCCTCAGACATAGTATTATTGTATTGTCTAATCAAGTTTTTTGCTTTATGCCATTGTGTAATCAACTCCATATCTCCACAATCATAAAGCTGACCACCTAACATCTTTTCTCTTTCTGTCATAATACTCACCTCTTCAAATTACTATTTATCGACTTGCTCTATAATTTCAACTCACTATAAAGAAAATTATACCACAAATATTACCAATTCTATAATTGCTTGTAGTATAATTTATCATTTTTATCTATCCCCTAAAGTTATAAATGGACTTAGTGGATTCGCACCCTTGTAAGGCATTGTTAGTTTACTCTTATAAATCATTCCATTAAATTTATAAATGAATCTAAATACCTGCTCATCATAAAGGAATCTTATATGAATAGAAGCATCAGCAGATGGTGCTTTTTTATCTATTCTAATGTACTGGGTTTGATAACTAAGATTATATCTCCCTGAATGGGTTATAGTTACAAAGCAGGGATACCCTTATTATACGATGACTATACTGTAAACTTTATTCTTCCTGCTTATAGCTTTAGAAATTAACTTTGAATTAAATCCAATTGAAACCCCTTTTCCATTATCTCCATATGCTCTCCATTGACTTAATAAATCTCCATTTCTTGAAAAACACGTAATATAAATTGAACTCTCAACATAATGTTTAAGCATATCAAGGATAAACGCAAGGCGATTGTGTATTCCCTTATCATAACAATAATCTTCTTTTAAATTAATAAAAATTTCATTTTTCTCAAATGCTTTAATAAGTGAATCTTCTAAATTATTAAGTATCCATTTACGTTCCATATAATCATTTGTTTTACTTAAGTCACATAGCCTTAAACTTTTATTTGAAATTATAGCTATAAAATACAATAAAAGCACTCACTCTTTAACCTAAGTAAGTGCCTACTACATTTTATTATATTCTTTTATAGCATCTTCAATTAATCCATTTATCTCTTTAATCTCTTCTGGTGTTACTGTATTATCATTTATCTCATCATTTAATCTGTATTTCATATATTCAATTTCAATTAATTTCTGAAGCTTTGAATATTCTTGTAAAGACCATCCGAGTCGTTGCAATTCTATCCACTCTGGTGAATTATCCAAGCCTTCCTCATATACAAATAGATTTTCTTCATATTGTTTTGGCATTTTTAACTTTAATAATTTTTCTTTCATAAATTTATTCCGCCTTTTTATAAATAAAACCATAATAATTAGCAACAAATTTATTTGCATCATTTTAAAAATTATCCCATGCATAGTAACTGCTTCTAGAAATGTGGTGGCTGCCATCTTCAATATGGGTGTTGCTTATTTTTTACGAGCTTTTGCGTCAAATGCCAGAGAACGCTTGCTGATACAGTAACTCCAATTAAGTGCATTTGGATTAACTGGGGTATAGCCACACGAAAGCATAGCATCTTTAAATTCATTGTTAGTCAGATATATTCCAGTATCGCTTTCTAAAGTATGTTTGAGACCATAACTGGTATGGCTTAACAGTGGCGTTTTTCTTGGACAGATATTTTCAGCAATCCAATTAAAAACAGCATCAATTTCTTGCTGTGGATGATCCGTAATCAAAGCTGCATCTATATACCCATTTTCAGTGCTATAAGGTCTTCCATCTTTCATCATTTTATTTCACCTCCTTGTTTTAACATTATTTAACTTTATTTTCTTAATTAGTTGACTGGCTGCGTATGGGAGATCCTGTAACATACACTTTTCATAATCATACGTAGGGTAAATTCCAACAATATGAGAAATGTTTATGTATGGAAAATGCACTTGCCGAATGTTATATAGTGGAGATTCTCCAAAACCGTCTACTTCATCACACATCCATCCTATTTCTTGAGATATGACTAAATCATCATGAAAGCTCTGATAGGGTATATTGGAAAGGTTAAGTTTTGTATACTTTTGAAACTCATCTAATTGAGACACCCTATACGATAGAATTATAAAGTCTCAAAAATTTACTGGAACATAATCAAAGTTGTTAAATAGTTCTAACTGTATAATAGCATTTTGAGAATTAGGAAAATACTCACCTTTATTCAATGATATTTCTAATACTTCATTGCTTTGTGTTGTCCCAAAAAAACACACGCTCACCTCCAATCAAATATATGCTCTTTTATCCACCTTCCAATTTCAATTGGGTGGTTTTTCTATTTCAATTTTACCATGACACTAAAAAGAAAGAAATAACAAAATGTAAATTTTGAAGGGAGTAACCACTATAGTAGACAATAACACAACAAAAGAACGCTCGAAAGAGATTACCGGCAGCATAGAAATCAGTATCCAGGGGCTGTTTGAAAGCGACAAGTGTATGTAATATCTTCGCACCATGTCCCATTTTTACAGCTATTCGCTTAACAACACCCTGCTTATTGCCATGTAGAAATCCGATGCTACCCTTGTGTCTGGATTCAATAAATGGAGGGATCAGTTTTCCCGTCATGTAATAAAAGGTGATAGGAGCATAAAAATCATTGCTCCCACACCCTACAAGATAAAAGGAGCAGGAAAATTATCCCCTCTGACCAAAGTGCCTATACTTGATAAGGATGGCAAGGTAATGACAGAGGAAGTGGAAATAAAAATCCCTATGTATAAGGTGGTATCGGTGTTTGATATTTCTCGGACTGAGGGCGGGCCTTTACCCAACCTTGCAGACAATCTCACAGGCGATGTAAAGCAGTTTGAGCTTTTTATGGAGTTACTATGATTAAAATTATAGGGCCTACAGCAGCTACAATCTCCTTATCACTGGGTTTAAACTTTATTCCTTTATTTTTAAGTTCTGATGCTTTCATTTATTTCCCTCCAATCTATTTTTAGATACTAAAAAAGGACTTACTTATATAGTAAATCCTTTTTGTATCTAAATTTATATATAATATCTTATTACAATGGTAGAACTTCTGCCACTTGGTGTAGTCTTTAATATTTCATCATTTTCTTTTCTTAATTTATACATAGCATCACAAACAGATGGCATTTTATTTTTAAGGCCCATTTTTTTATGGATTTCACCTGAAACTATATCTATATACTTTAACTTAGCTTCTCGTGCTTGGTCTAAAATATTTTTTATGAAATTTCTAATTTCAGCTGTAGATACCTTTGTATTTCCTATACTATTCTTTGCATCGTTACAATCGTATTTATGTTTGATAACATCTATTTTTAATTCTTGTTGTTTTTTATCTTTAATATATGTGTACTTAATTAAATTTTTAATTTTGTTAATTTCTGATTCTTTTAACACTTCAGCATTTAACCCCTGCACATTCCAAAGTCCACTATTTACTATCTCAATCTTTGGAGAATTTAACCCTAACCATTGTGCAGAACATTTAAACTCTAGTCCCTTCCACAATGTTGATATAATAGCCTCTTCAAGTCTTAATCTCTCCTCTTGAGTGTCTACTTGAAAACATATAAATGAAATATTTTCACGTAAATATTCACTTATATCTTCCTCAATCTTTTGCTCATAATCTATTTTTATTAACTCCCTATTCTGCTCCTTTATTTCTCTTCTAGATGTATCTAATTCCCATATAAATTCATATGGATCATTACTCTGATGTAACAATGCTCTTCCTATATTCTTTCTTAGAATACTGCCATCAGCATTTTTTTTAACAAAGTGATCTCTAAGTCTTCGTTTTAATCTATTATCAACTCTATGCGTTCCAACCCTAACTATTCTATCCATACCTCTATATTTCTCACCTTTTTGAAACATTATATATATGCCATTTTCAAAAGGTATATTATCTATCTGATTCCAATCATATCTCTTAGTTTTATTAAAAATTTTGTGAAGTGCAAGGCATTTATCATCTGTATTTTCAAAATCATCGAAGACTACTTTATCATCTATATCTTCAATTGATTCTGTACTCTCTATTTTATCTACATTTTCTATTAAACGTCTCAGTTCTGGTATCCAGTTTCCAAGACTTTTTCCTTTTAACGGCAATTCATATTTTTTCAAATGTGGTATGAGATATTTGTTATAGTTAATACCGGCAAGAATGATAAACTCATTCTCGTCTAAATCAAATTTATTCTTCATTTGATTTAGAACATTTAATGACCATACTTTCCTTTTTTCTGTAGATTTATCATTTAGAGTTTCATTGTATGGCTCAACAATCTCAAATTCACTTATTAATCCATGTTTAGCAGATAGTATATAAACTTCATCACAGTTTCTTTTTTTTGCATACTGATATTCTAATTTAAATCTAGGACTTTCTGAATAAAGTTCAGATGCCGTACATTTATATTGTTTTTTCTTACTTGTACAAGATATTAATGCAATTCTCATCTCAATTCCCCCTAAAATAGCATTCTCTTGTATAAGATTATACATGAATTGTTAAATTTAAACAATTAGGGTTATATTTTTTTAGATCCTCATTTTAGTCATTTTATATATCTTTAGGCTCACTAGGCACAGCAGTAAACCATGAGCTAATAATAGTTGCATCTACTCCTTCTGCATCCTCATCACAGATAAATCTATAATTTCCATCAAAGTCCCTAGAATAGAATTTCCCCTTAAGTTTTGCACTCTGTGCCTTTGGCTTTTCTGCCTCTGTATCATATTCATCTGTAGCAAGTTCAAACTTACCTTTTAGCAGCCACACAAATCTATACTTCCCACTATTCTTCTTTGATTTAAATCCTAATGCTATTGTTGGTGGTATATCATCTTTATTTTCTACAAGTACCCCTTTTATAACTTTTGAACCTTGAAGCTCTGCTCTACTTGTAAGTGATAATTGGTTTACTTCTATTTCAACATCTATTCCTTCAAATGCAGTGATAATATCTTCCACTGCATCATCAGAGTAAATATTATCCGAATTTGACTTTGGCGAAAGCTTTGCACTTATTGCTCTTTCAAGTTTTATTGGTGTGTCATAAGTTGTTCCTTTGGCATCATCTGTTTTTAGTATAGCAATATGAATATCTTTAAGACCTACTTGTCTAGCCATTTATATCACTCTCCCTTTCTTCTAAATAATAAAATTTAAGACCTTTATGATAGATTTTTGTTTCTTCTTCATAAAGGTCTATTTCATTTAATCTTTTAAATCCTACATTAAATAAAAGTTCTTTTACATTTTTAACTATAGCTGTATAATCATCCTTTGACCAAACATCTACCTGAATATAATGTGCTGTTAAGCTTTCCTCATCATCCTCATATTCTTCTCCTGAAACTAAATATTCATGAAAAGTTATATAGGTTTTAGCTTTGCCACTATACTTTTGAAAAGATACTGGAATCTTAAGTGGCTTTAATGCGTCTAATAATATTTTACTTATCATTCCTCAATACCTCTTTGTAATTCTGTCTTTATAGTTTCATTTATTTCTCTTTTATTTTCAAGGACTGATTTCTCTGCCCAGTGCTGTGCTGGTATTTTACTTGTACCCCATTCAGTAAATTTACTGTAAAAGAACTCTGAGTTATCACCTTTATTAGGTCCAACTTTAATAAAATCCACACCATTTTCCTTTTGTATTTCTGACACTTGTATATTTTCAGACATATGCCTTTTAGTTTCTTCAGATTTTGGTGCTCGTGTTTCCATGGCTTCTTTTACAAGTTCTCCTGCTTTATCTAAAGCCTTCTTTTTAATGACTTCACCTTTTTCTCCTAACTTATTAACTCTATCAATAAGTTCTTCCATACCCTCAAGTTCAAGTTTAGCCATCCTCCTCCACCTCCACAGCCTTTATTTCAATGTACTTATTTATATATTTCATATTATCTATGAAGGATATATTATACTGCTTATTCCTAAATAAAATTCTCATAGATTCATCTATATCTTCCACATACCTTACTAAGAACTTTACAGCTTTCTCTGCTTGTATTGCTGCAGCTTGATAATATTCTCTTCCTGATAAATTAGAAACTGCTGACCATACTGTTTTATAATCCTGCCAGGCTTCAATCTCAAATCCATTTTCATTGACTCTTGTAATTAATTTATGAAAAGTAATTCTATGCCTTAAGTCTCCTATTGCCACAGTATCACCAACTTTCTCTTCTATAAGAAAATAAAAGTCTTATCATGGTATCGATAACTGCTTTTACATCAAAGTTTTCACGCTGCTCATACATATTGACTACTGCATATAATATTGCTTGTCTTGCTAGCTCAGGAACAACTTCATATTCTGTAAGCTCAAATCTAAGTATTTCTTCACATAACTCCTGTAATGTTAAAATAAATTTAGTGATGAGTGTATTTTCCTCATCACCATCTACTCTTAAATATAATTTAACTTCTTCAAGCGTTAGAACCATACACTCACCTCCAATATTTTTCCGGTAAGGAGATTTTAAGCTATAGAACAAGTGCATAATCTCATCTAGTGTGATAGCTGTTGCACTTGCAGCAGTAACTCCAAGCTGCGCTCCTCCAGTAGCATTAAAAATACCAGTAGGTTTTTCTGTTCCATCACCAATGAAGAAAGCCTCTTCTTCCTTTGCACCAATGCGTCTTGTAAATTCTTTCATTATATAACTCTCTAAATTAAAAACACTATCAGTCCCAACTTTCAAAGCATTATTAATCTCAAGGCCATTCTTATTTCTCATAGCATTCCAAAAGGCTTTCACATATTCATTTGATGCTCTTCCTGTCTTTTCTTAATGAATATTAGCATTAGGATTATTCCTAATTGCACTAGAAGTTGCCATTAATAACTCTAAATCTAAAGTTGCTCGCCTTTCAAGCCTGTCTATTTCATTTCCTAAGTTTACAACATCAGCCTCCATCTTCTCATAAGTCTCAGTATCCTCTGCTGATAATACTCCATTGTCATTTCTTTTACTGTCTAGGAAAGATTTTGTGCTATCCCATAGTTTTGCTCTTTTTTCTCTAAGTTCTATTATTTTACTCATATACATTCCTCCATTAAGCAAAAATTCCCCCAAACCACTAGTCTGAGGGAAAATAAAACACACTTCAATATTTAATTAAAAACCTTCAAAGCCTTTGGTATCAGGCTA
This sequence comes from Clostridium sp. UBA5988, assembly GCF_002435615.1. Taxonomy (NCBI): domain Bacteria; kingdom Bacillati; phylum Bacillota; class Clostridia; order Eubacteriales; family Clostridiaceae; genus Clostridium; species Clostridium sp. UBA5988. The sequence continues at coordinate 17,381 of NZ_DJBA01000049.1, forward strand.
TTTCTTCAATAGATCTACAACTACCTCAGCAGTAGATTGCAACAATCAGCCTGCGTTTCACTTTGCCTCTTGGGCAATCCTTGCATGGGTGGCACTCTTAAAACTTCCTAACTCGCTTTGCTCTTAGTAAGTTTTGTGACCACCTCAACATGGCTCGAGAGGATAGTAAGTACGTCAAATGTCAACTCTCCTATATGGGAACATATCAACAAAGAAAATATTCATCAATTTCATCTTCATTTTTAAGAATGCTTTTCTCTAGAACTCCTACCGACTTCGCTAAATTAATAGAAGAAACAAATCTTAACTGAACATTGATATTGAAGTCAAACGAGTATTGCTGCAATTCCCCAAGTTTATGATATTTATTCAAAAGATCATCTAGTTTTACTTGGTACTCTTTGTCCAATTTATCAACAAATGCATTAACTCTTTCTTGATAAAGATTGATAACTTCTTTTTCGTGTTTGTTTAGAACGCCTTTCCCAAGACTTAGTGCTGTGGTTGCAACGATTGAACCAACCAAAGCACCAACAACTGGAATTGGTATAATTGTTTGTCCTATTGCAGCACCAATAGCAGCACCTGTTGCATCAATAGCATTTAATGTTATTAAATCAATAAATTCATCTGTATCAACATCGCCTTTTCTATATTTGACGATGGCATTGCTTAACCCAAAAGTTCCTGAAGTGATTGCTCCTGCACTTGGTGCAGCAAGGTGACAAACATTGGTTAGTCCATATATTGCATATCCAGAAATCCCACCTTTAATAGCACCTTTAGCTGTACTGACTCCGCATTCCTTCCAATCTTCAATATCAAAATCCCAGACTTCTTTTCCGTCTTTATGCTTTCGATAGACAAAGATTCCTAGATTGAACCCACCTTGTACTGCTGCACCTATTCCAGCAACTTTAGATGCTTCTCCAAAACTTGGTTGTGCTTCTTGTTGAGCTTTTAATCTATCGCTATCTGCTTCTTTTTTGATATCAGATTTTTGCTTAACAGTTTGCTTATTTATGTCATTTACTTCTCCTGTTAACGTTTGGTCAATTATTCCTTTTTGAACATCTTTATATTTATTAACTGATGATTCCAACCATTTATCATAAGAAACGCCACGCAGAGCACTCTCATCTTCAATAGCTTTTCTAATATTATTAATTTGTGAATTGGACAAGATATTTCCATTAAATTCTACAGATTTTGCTCCACCCATAATTTTTTCTATTACTTCCACATGGTCTTTTGGAAACATCATACTCATTTTGTCATAATTAGATGCTTGCCTAATCTCTTCTAAGATATTCGTATAAAACTTCATTTGCACTTCTTTGCCTTGAAGTAGAATATCCGCAGGTCCATTATCATTTAATAATGTAACACTTTTCTGTAGTCCTTGAAAAACATCTCTTGCATTTCTTATACCCGTTTCAGCGAATTCCGAAATAAAACCATGTACTCCTTTTTCTCCACCACGATTAATATTGATAAGATTATCAATTTCTGTTTTCGCCCAATCTAGATTTGATAATGCATTTGCTGATTTAGTAGCTAAGTTTGATAATTTATCTGTTTCACTAGTAAGAATTGATTCTAATGAGTTCATCAAATCTGTTAATCGGATATTATTTAAATAATCGACATAAGAAGCAATACCTTGTTCAAGATCATTATAAATAGTCTGTTCACTAATCATTTAATTTTAGCTCCTTATTAACTAGTTGTGCTAAAGTTAAAGTTGAATTCACGAGCAATCCAACTTGAATTTTTTCATCTTTGGAGAATTGACTATAATCACTTCCAATCAAAGCTTTCTCTACTTTAGTTACACCAGCAATTTGAGTGTTGGTAGTTTCCAACAACGCTTTGACTTCTGAGTTCATAGTATTGAATTTCCTAATTATTTTTTCGAGATTTTCTCTCTCAAGAATTAGCTTTTTAGCAGTTTCTTTATTTTTATAACTAGCAAACAAGCCTGACCCAACCGAACCTGCAAGCATAACGCCAGCAATTGTCCAACCTACTGGTCCTGCTAGTGCAAGGAATGCACTACCTGCACTCATTCCGCCCCCACCAGCAGCTAATGCACCACCACCAAGCCATGCCAATGCAGCATTAGTAGCAGCGGCTCCTGATAAAGTAGAGATAGCAGTACCTGTTGATGCAACACCAAAAGTAGTTGCAATACCCATTGCTGCAGTTGGACCCATTGTTGCTACAGCAACTCCAAGAGTACTTAAAGTTGCACCTGCTCCTGAACCTCCAGCAGCCGCTTTTGCTTCTACTTCTGCCTTTTTAATTTCTTGTTGTTTTGTCTTAAAATTTTCGACTTCAATTTCAATTTTTTGAAGGGTTACCTTGAATTCTTTCTCTTAAGCCCCTGAATGATA
>NZ_DJBA01000074.1:0-3155 GCF_002435615.1 Clostridium sp. UBA5988
AAAGTCAAAAATCGTTGACACAGTAAGAAGTGAATTTTTTGAAATCATTTCATTTGATAGAATATAGGACTATTTATTTTGAAAGAAATAGTCCTATATTATGTATTATTACATTTTAGTTCTCAACGTGTAATAAGGATTTACTTGAAACCTTTATTCCAATAGCGCCTAAAGGTGCAGTTATTAAAATGGATAATACAGATATTGCTAGAATTAAATCTCCAGATACAACACCTAGAGATAGAGGTAAGGCCCCCATGGCTGCTTGAACTGTAGCTTTAGGAATATAAGAGATGACACAGAAAATCCTTTCCTTTACGTTTAAATTAGTACCTATAAGTGAAATTATAACTCCAATGCTTCTACCTACTAGTCCTATAAAAATAATTATTATACCTATTGCGCCTGAGGTGAATGCTACAGATATATTTACTTGAGCGCCCACTAAAACAAAGAGTAGAATTTCTGCAAATATCCATAATTTATTAAGTCCTTGAGAAAGGGGAGCAGTAACCTTAGGAAGTTTCTCAGTAAGAACAAAGCCAATAGTCATAACACCTAAAAGACTTGCAATTAATAATTTATCTTTATAGATAGTTTCTAAGGTAGTTAAAAGTATAGAAATAGCTAGCACAATTAGTATCTTTTTTACATCGTTAATACTACACTTTTTAAATAAATATATAATTGCAAAGCCTAATATTAATCCTAGTCCTATTCCTAATATTATGGAAAGTGGTATTTGTAAAAGTTGGGAAGCGATATTAACGTTCTTACCAGAATATAAGGCAAGAAAGCTAGTTAATATTGTAATTGCAAATACATCATCAATAGAAGCACCAGCTAATATTAAAGTAGGGATGCTCTTCTTAGTACCAATTTTATTATCTATAAGGCTAATCATTTGAGGTACGACTACAGCAGGAGATACGGCAGCAATTATAAATCCAAGGATTCCTCCCTGGATAAAGGTGAATCCAAGTAATTTCGTAGAAATAAAGGCTATAAAAAAACCTTCTAATGTTCCAGGTATACAACTCATTTTTATTGCAGGTTTTCCAATTTTCTTTAAATCGGATGTTTTTATACCCATACCAGCTCTTAATAAGATAACAATAAGTGCTATTTTACGCAAATCAGAAGAGATATTTAGCAAATCTCCATGAATCAAATTAAATCCATAGGGACCTATAGTGATTCCTAAAATTAACATACCTAAAAGCCCAGGAAGTTTAATTTTTTCAAATATAAAGTTAGAAACAATAGCAAGTAATATAATAATTGCTATACTTGTAGCCATAAAATAGCCCTCCTTTTAAATTAAAGTTTTACAATGCCAAGATTAAGACCATAAATTATTAACACAAAATATTGAAGGAAATTATTTTGTGTTAATAATTTAGTTATTTTACACATAAAAATCTCCTACAGACATACTTATAGCGTTGTCTGTAGGAGTCATTAGCAATTGCGGTTAAGGTGAACTCCATCACCATAAATTATGTTTTTAGTATATCAATGTTAAAAAATAAAATCAATATTTAAGAGTATAAAACTTTGCGAAAAATTAAAATTTCGATACACGAAATTCTTGTGGAGTTTTATAGAATATTATGATAATATGATAAATATAGAAAAAATTACATAAGCTTTATTATATAAAATTAAATTAAAGATAGAATTAAATAAAAAAAGGTTTGTTACAAATAATATAAGTATAAGAGGAGGAAAGCATATGTTAAATTTTACACTTTACAATCCAACTAAATTAGTATTTGGAGAAAATACTATAGAAACTATAGGAGAACATTTAGTTAAATATGAAGTTAAGAAGGTATTAATAGTATATGGGAAAGGCTCAATAATGAAAAATGGAGTTTATGATACTGTAGTAGAGTCTTTAAAGAAGAATGATATAGAGTTTATCCAATTATCAGGAGTTAAGCCTAATCCAGTATTATCAAAGGTTCAAGAAGGCATAAAGCTAGCTAAAGAAAATAATGTAGATGGAGTTTTAGCTGTAGGTGGAGGAAGTGTAATAGATTCCTCTAAAGCTATAGCCGCAGGAGTATGCTGTGAAGGCAATGTATGGGAATTCTTTGAAGGTAAAGGAAGAGTTGAAAAAGCATTACCACTATTTACTGTGTTGACTCTTTCAGCAACAGGATCTGAGATGAATTCAGGTGGAGTAGTAACTAATGAAGATGAAGGTAAAAAATGGAGCTTTGGTTCACCTTTATTATATCCTAAAGTATCTATTTTAGATCCATCAGTTCAAAGATCTCTTCCCTCCAATCAAACGGCTAATGGAGCAATAGATGCTATAAGTCACGTATTTGAAGCTTATTATGGTGGAACAGAAAGTACAGATATGCTTGATGAACTTTCAGAAGGTATTATAAGAACTGTAATTACACATACTAGAGAATTATTAAAAGATAGCAATAATTATAAATCAAGAAGTGAACTTGCTTTTGCAGCAACTTTAGCTTTGAATGGATTGAATGGAGTAGGTAGAAAAGGTGACTGGGCATCTCATTCTATAGAACATTCTCTTTCAGTACTTAATGATATTGCCCATGGTTCAGGTCTTGCTATTATAATGCCTGCATGGATGAAATATGTTTATAAAGAAGATGTTAAGAAGTTTGCGAAATTTGCAAGCCATGTATTTACTATAAATGAAGGTAGTGATGACGAAAAGGCCCTAAAAGGGATTGAGGCTCTGAGAGATTTCTATAAGGAGATAGGAGCACCTATAACTTTAAAAGAAGTGGGAGTTAAGAGAGAAGAACTAGATTTTATAGCTGATAATGCAGCAATCCTTGCACCTCTTGGAACACTTAAACCTTTAAAAAGAGATGATATCTATAATATATTAGAAATTGCTTTTGAATAAACTTATAAGAATATAATATTATTAACTTAAAGTAAACATCACATTAAATAAATCTTAATTTATTTAATGTGATATTTTATATTATAAAATCTTTTAAAAGAATTGGCTCTGTAGTTGATTAAAGTGATAAATTTGGGAGAGAATTTATCCGATGACTACCCGCTCTAATACTCCCATCTTCTTCAAAGTGGGAGTAAAGAGCGGCTACGACCCTGGATAACGATTTATAACCTTCAGAGGGAGTAAAAACTCCCTC
>NZ_DJBA01000062.1:0-2616 GCF_002435615.1 Clostridium sp. UBA5988
GAATCCCTTTATCTCCACCAAAGACACTGTATATGCAGTGTCTTTTTTTTATAGTATTTTATAATATTTTAAGATAAACTTTATCATTAGTATGTTAAAATAAAAAAGTAGACAGTATTTATTTTTGGGTAAATTAATTACTTAATAAGATTTTAGATAAATGAAGGGAGGGAAAATAGAGAATATAAATTTCTCTATTTTATATAATTATGAATATATTAATAACCAATGATGATGGAATTACTGCAAAAGGTATACAGATTATTGCACAGAGACTTCAAAATTCACACAACATATTGGTAGTGGCACCAGATAGTCAAAAAAGTGCTAGTAGTCATTCCATAACATTAATGAATCCTCTTATTGTAAAAAAAGAAAAAATAGAAGGTATAGATGCTCCATGTTTTAGCGTAAGTGGTACACCTGTTGATTGTACAAAAATTGCAATAACTACTATTGCTAGTGAAAAAATAGATATAGTAGTATCAGGAATAAATGATGGATTTAATTTAGGCACCGATGTAATATATTCAGGGACTGTGTCTGCAGCCGTTGAAGGAGCATTAAATAATACCCCAGCAATTGCATTATCTTGTGATGGCAATGAAGAAAGTTATGAAATAGCTGCAGATTATGCAGAAAAAATATTAAATAAAATTAGAAGTGAGAAAATTGGAAACACAGTGCTAAATGTAAACATTCCATCCATAAGTAAAGATAAATTAAAGGGATTAAAGGTATGTAAAATAGGTGAAAGAAATTATAATAATGTATATGTTGAAGTAGAGAAAAGTGATGATAATGTAGTATATAAAATAACTGGTGCGCCGGATGATGCAATGCAAGATAATACTGATGTAGACATGATTAAAGAAGGATACATAACAGTTACACCACTACATTATGACTTAACTAATTTTAACTTAATAACAAAAATTGAAAATATATTAGAAAAATAAATTTGATATTAACAAAATTTTTATTTCAAATATTGTGATTAAAATTAGTAATATTAAAGATATGAATAGGGGATGAAATGATGAATAAACCATATGTATTTACACCAGGCCCTACTAATGTAAGAGAAAATGTTAGATTGGCTAGAGCTATTGAAACTACTAATCCAGATTTAGATAAGGATTTTTATGATTTTTATAGAGAAACTTGCAATAAAATTGGGGAAGTACTAAATACTGAAAAGGATGTGTTTATATTAAGTGGTGAAGGTATATTAGGATTGGAAGCTGCTTGTGCATCACTTACAGAAATAGGAGATAGAGTATTAATTATTGATAATGGAGTATTTGGTGAAGGCTTTGCTGATTTTGTGAAAATATATGGAGGAATACCTGTGTTGTATTCTGTTGATAGAAAAAGAGAAGTAGATGTGGAACATTTAAGAGAATTCCTTGATAAAGATAGTAATTTTAAATATGCAACTGTTGTTCATTGCGATACACCATCAGGAGTGCTTAATGATATAAGTAAAATTTGCCCAATGCTTAAGGAATATGGAATATTAACAGTTGTAGATAGTGTTGCAGCTATGGGAGGAGAACCTATAAATGTAGATGAGTGGGATATAGATATTGCATTAGGTGGTTCTCAAAAAGCTTTTTCAGCTCCACCAGGATTAACTATTGTTACCGTTAGTGATGATGCGGATAAAGCTATGAGAATAAGAAATACTCCGATTGTAGGATTTTATTGTAACTTAACTATATGGAAGGGATATTATGATAAAAAGTGGTTTCCATATACTATGCCAATAAGTGACATATATGGGCTTAGAGTTGCAATAGATAATATACTTGAAGAAGGAATAGAGAATGTACACAATAGACATAAAAATATTGCTGTAGCTACTAGAAATGCATTAACTAGCTATGGGTTAAAGTTATATTTAGATAGTGGCTTTTCATCTACAGTTACAGTAGTGGAACCGCCTACAGGAATAGAAGCAAACAAGTTAATTAATTATATGAGAGATAATTACAATTTACTAATTTCAGGTTCCTTTGATTATCTTGAGAATAAGGTTATTAGAATTGGTCATATGGGAGAAAACAGTAGGATAGATAAAATTTTATTTGTTTTAAATACGTTAGATAAATCTTTAAATGAATTAGGATATAAATCAAAAGTTAATATCATAGAAGAATTTAATAAGTATATTATATTATAATGTAAGAGAGGCTAATTAATTATGAAAATAGTTAATTGGTCTTATATTATTATAAAAAGGATATTTTCAATGGAATATTAAGAAGGTTAGTAACTAGTTAACATAACGAATATTTATTGATTTTAATGCGGTATATTTCGCATATAGAGGCTAATTATTAGTATAAGTTATTTTTACTTTAGTATACTATACCATGTGTATCAGTATAAGAAAATAAAAGTAAATTGAAGAAATATGAAGATATATTTAAATAAACTATAATTATAAAAAACTAATATTATATTTGATATAACAAGTATGGTAAGATAAATCTTGTCGCTGAGAGATGCGGCAAGAAACAACAAAAACTTAAGAAAAAACTTCTTAAAAATTTGTTGACAGATAAGAAATTATCTAGTAGAATAGTAAAAGTCGTCGGAAGTAATCGATGA